>NZ_JALIQR010000001.1:0-224261 GCF_023634005.1 Bowdeniella massiliensis | reverse complement strand
GATCGAGTCGATCAACGCGAGATACCGCAGGGCGGTCCGGGCTCGCGGGCACTTCCCGAACGAGGCCGCGGCGATCAAGTGCCTGTATCTGGTGACGCGTTCGCTTGACCCCAGCGGCGGAGGCCGGCACGCTGGGTGATGAGGTGGAAGCCTGCACTAAACGCGTTCGCGATCACCTTCGCCGGACGGTTCGAGAGAACCACCCACTAATGAAAACCGCCGGACCCTACACACCGTTCATCGGACAGACCCGCGTTGGTAATGCCTGGCTCACGCCCTCGGACGATTCAACTCAACTAAATGACGCTACTGACCACGCGGCCAGTAAAACTGGTTCCGAGCCCCCTTCTTCTTATCTGGTAGCCGGCGCCCATACGGACCGACGAGCTGATCAAAAAGCTCGCCAGACTTTACGGCTTCGAATTCGCAGGCCACCCTACGATCGACTTTTTTTGCGCCTTCTTTCGGTGCATACGTTTGAACCTCCCACGAGCCCGGCTTGATTCGTAAGAGTGCGCGAGTAACTTTTCGGTGAACCGCCACAATATGGTCAATCCCCGATGACTCAAGTCGATGTTTACTGAGGATCCACCAACCGCACGCTGACTTACAGATTTCCTCGTAGTTCTTCTCTCGCTCGCTCCTAGTCAACCACTCCGCTTTATACCCGTGTCCTTCGCGTTTCCAACCACCAGGCATCGGTTCTCCCCAGGGGGTTTCCGTCCATTGACCCAGGTCGATCGTCAGCAGCGGTCCTTCGTAGGTCAGTTCATCCGCACCCGTTTCCGCAACTAGATCTTCAAGCAGCATGATCCCACCTCGGTACTTCTGCTCTCGCCTACGGTTCGTCAATTGACGGTCGAATCCGTCAGGAAGTCGTAATTCGGTGCTGGTCTTCGGCCGTACGGGGAACGACCGAAGCAGGTCGATCGTTGCTGCCTCCACCGCTGTGTATTCGGCATTGGATCGCATTCCGTGCCGCAGGATCCAGATCTGGGGCTCTACTCCCGCCCTGCGGATCTCTCGAATCTGCTCGACCTTCTTATTCCCTTCCGACTCCGACACATCACCGTCTGATGGATCAGAGGTGAACATCGCTTCATAGCCGTGGGAAGCGAACCTCTCTCCCCGCCCCTTGCCAACATAAAACGGCACCCCCGTGCGAGGGTCTACCAGCATGTACACGTATAGCCCGAGCTCGTCAGCAACCTGGCGCCTGACCTTCGGCGAATTCTCCGACATTGACCAATCTCCTCTGATTTACAACTATTAAACAACAAGGGCCTCAAGACTAAACTTGAGGCCCTTTGAAATGTGGTGGAGCTAAGGGGATTCGAACCCCTGACCTTCTCATTGCGAACGAGACGCGCTACCAACTGCGCCATAGCCCCGGGACCTCTAGTTTAACGCTGGTGGGCGCGGCTGCCAAAATCTTTCTTCCGTGCAACGGCTCACGCTTCGCCCACTATACCCCTAGGGGTATATAGTGGCGCTAACGAAACCTTGAGCGAAGGAGAACTCAACATGTGCCGTGCGGTGACGTGCAAGAAGTGTGGGAAGACGACGTGGGCGGGCTGCGGCCAGCACGTGGATCAGGTGATGCGTAACGTCCCGAAGGCGAACCGTTGCGAGGGACACGAGGGCGAGCCCTCGACGGGCTTCTTCGCCAAGCTGTTCGGGCGCTAAGCCCTACTCCCCCGCGACGCGGCGGCGCGCGAGCGCCGAATCGATATCGAACGCGGGTGCTTCGTACGCCTCTTCGGCCTCGGCCGGGGAGGCGTTCAGCATGCTGGCGCGCACGGGGCGCATCGGCACGCGTGCGGCCTTCTCCGCGCTGGGCAGGACATCGGCGTCGGGCGTGATTGCGGGGCGTGGGGCGCTCGCCTTGAGCGTGTAGCTCGGAGCAGGAATGGCGATGGGGTCCCACTGGACGTCGGCGACGATCGCCTCGGGTACCTCACGAGCCTCGACGACCGGCGCTGCTTCCACGACCGAAGGCGCTTCGGCCTCGTCTTCGACTTCGTCCTCGACCTCGACGGGCGCGGCGGCGTGCTTGGGCGCGGCGGGCGCCTCGACGTCGTCGGCGGGTGAGGTGTTCGGGATAGGCTCGGCGACCTCGTCGCGCAGGTTCATCTGGCGCAGGCGACGCTCCAGCTGCGCGATCGATTTGCGAGCTTGCAGGTCGGCTCGGCGGTAGGAGGCGGCGACGCGGCGGCCCGCTTCCAGCACGGCGATAAGGGCGCCGCCGGGGATGAGGGCCCACGCGGCCGACAGGCTCGTCGTCAGTCCAACGACCAGGAGCGTGAGAGTCAGGGCCAGCAGCGTGCCGGCGAGGATCTGGCGGCGCTTGACGGCGGCGGCACGCTCGGCGATCTGGGCGGCATGCTTGGCGCGGGCAACCGAAATATCGCGCGCGGTCATGCGGGCGGCGACCGGGGCGGTCGGGCGTTTCATTTCACGTGCCTCCGTGCGTTTCTTGGCCGATACCGGATCGAGAACCGGGCCGCGCACACTGCGAGCGAGCGTGACGGGGGCGCCATCGGCGGTGACGTTCAGGACCCGCATGTGCGGGGAGAACCTATCGTCCGCCGTGGACTCCGCCAGCACCGCCCGGCGTTGAACCGCCTGGGGGATCAGGTAGAGCAGGACGATCGCCACCAGGAGTGCAAAGACCGCTGATGACAATGACATTCCCACGCCTCAACCGTACGGTGGGACCGCGCAAGGAGGCCGAAGGCCCTGCGGCGTGTCAGGCAATAGCGGCGATTAGTCCGCCTCTCGGGCGGTCTTCGGCGAGCATGGCGAAGCGGCGGTGGTCGCGCCAGTCGCCGTCGATGAACAACAGGCCGCGGGCGCGCCCCTCCTCGGGAAAGCCCAGCTTTTCCACGACCCGCAGCGAGGGGGTGTTTTCCGGGCGGACGTTGATCTCCACGCGGTGGAGGCCGAGCTCGTCGAAGAGGTAATCGCACGTGAGGGCGACGGCGCGCGGCATGTAGCCGCGCCCGGCATAGGCCTTGGAGATCCAATAGCCGATAACCGCCGTGCGCGCCGGGCCGTACGTGATGGGGCTGGCCATGACCTGCCCGGCGAAGGCGTCATCTCCGATTTCCAGCACGAGCGGCAGGGCGGTGCCGAGGCGCCCCTGCTTGCGGAAGCCGCGCGCCCAGGCCCGAAAGGACTGGCTCTCTTGACCGTACGGGTCGGCGACGTCCCACGGCGCGAGCCAGTCTTCGTTCGCCTTGCGGGCCTTCGCCCAGGCTCGCTCGTCGCGGGCGCGGACGGGGCGGAGCGTGAAATCGCCGTGGGTGAGAATGGTGGGCCAGACGTGCATGGTTAGCCGTCGACCAGCATGCAGACCAGATCGTCGCCGGCTTTCACGTCGGTCGTCGTCTCGGGCACGACGGCATAGGCATTGGCGCGGGCGAGCTCGGAGATGAGCAGCGCCGCGGGGTTGCCGAGCACCTCGGCGCGGTAGGCGCCAGGCTCGCCGGTCACACGCACGCGGACGAACTCCCGCTTGCCGGAGACCGAGTAGAAGCCCTGCGCCGCCTTGGCGCGCACGGTGCGGCGGTAGACCTGCTGGTAGCCGGCCATCGAACGGATGGCCGGGCGCACGAACGCCTCGAACGCCACCTGCACGGCGACAGGATCGCCCGGCAGGCAGAAGATCGGTACGGCGTAGTCCTCCTCCCCCAGCTGGCCGACGCCGAACTGGCGGCCGGGCCACATCGCGACCTGGTCAAAACGCACCTTGCCGAGCGGGGAGAGGACCTCCTTGACGGTGTCGTCCTGGCCGTAGGAGAGGCCCCCCGTCGTGATGATGAGGTCCGCGCGCACGAGCTGGTCGCTGATCATTTGCCTCAGCGCCGCGCGCTCGTCGGTCACCGCGGGCACGCGGTAGGTCATCGCGCCCGCGTCCTGCGCGGCGCAGGCGAGCGCGTGGGAGTTCGCGTCGTAGACCTGGCCGGGCGTGCGCGGGCGGCCCGGCTCGACGAGCTCATCACCGATCGAGACGATGACGACGCGTGGGCGCGGATGCACGCGCACTCGGCCGCGCCCAACGGCGGCGAGCAGCGCGATCTGCGGGGCGCCGATGCGCGTGCCCTTGGTCAGCACGACCTCGCCCTCGGCCATGTCCTCGGCCTGGGCGCGCACGTTCTCCCCCGCCGAGGAGGCCGAACGGATCTGCACGCGCGCCTCGCCGTGGTCGGTGAACTCCACGGGCACGACGGCGTCCGCCCCGATCGGCAGCGGCGCGCCGGAGGCGATGCGCACGGCGGTGTTCGCCACGAGGTGGATGCGCTCAGCGCTACCCGCACGCACGTCGTCGACAACGGGCAGCTCGACGGGCGCGGCGGGGCGGGCCTGCGCAATATCGGCGCTCGCGACGGCGTACCCGTCGAGCAGCGCCGCATCAACGAACGGGTGGTCTTGGCTGGCGGTGACGTCCTCGGCCAGCACGCAGCCCATCGCATCGGGCAGCACGACCTCGAGGTCGGGCACGATCCCGACGGCCTCAAGGCTCGCGTGGACGTGTTCGGCGACGGCGCGCATTAGTCCGCGAACCCGGAGGTGATCCGCACCTCGGGCGCCTCATAGTCCGCGACGAACTCGCGCAGCCACGCCACGAAATCCTCGCCGAGGTCATCGCGGTCCGCGCCGATCTGCACGATCGCCTTCAGGTAGTCGAGCTTCGCGCCCGTGTCGTAGCGGCGGCCCCGGAAGACGACGCCGTAGACGCCGCCACCGGCGTCCTTGTCCATCTCGGCGAGCTCCATGAGCGCGTCGGTCAGCTGAATCTCGCCGCCCTTGCCTGGCTTGGTCCGATCCAGCACGTCGAAGACGGCCGGCGAGAGGACGTAGCGCCCAATGATCGCGAGGTTCGAGGGCGCATCCTCGACCGCGGGCTTTTCCACCGCGCTGATCACGCGCACGACGTCATCGCCGCGGCCGGCCTCCGGAGCGGGCTCGACGACGGCCGCGCCATAGGCCGAGATCTGCTCGGGCTCGACTTCCAGCAGCGCGATGACCGAGCCGCCGACCTTTTCCTGCACGTCGATCATGACCGAGAGCAGCTCATCGCGCGGGTCGGTGAAATCATCGCCCAGCAGCACGGCGAACGGCTCATTGCCGACGTGATCACGGCCCTGTGCGACGGCGTGTCCGAGCCCCTTGGCCTCACCCTGGCGCACGACGTGAACGTGCCCGAGGTTGGCGCTCGCCTCAATCGAGGCCAGCAGCGCGTCCTTGCCGTCGGCCTTCAGGGTGCGCGCGAGCTCGAGGTTGTCATCGAAGTGGTCGATGATCGCGTCCTTGCCGCGGTTGGAAATGAGCAATACGTCGTCAAGTCCCGCGTTTGCGGCCTCTTCGACGACGTACTGGATGGCGGGCCGGTCGACGACGGTGATCATTTCCTTCGGGATCGCCTTTGATGCGGGAAGGAGCCGGGTGCCAAGTCCAGCGACGGGGATGACGGCCTTGCGAGCGCGTGTGACGGGAGCTTTTTCAGACATATCTTGAGATTAGCGCCTTTGACCGCGCCGCGGTTCGCCTCAGGGCGGAACCGGTGGTCGCGCTCGCGGGGAGGTGGGACGATAGGACTATGACCGGCACGACACCACTTCCCGATGTCCAGGGCCTCGAAGATGAGGAAGCGAAGCGGCTGCTGCGGACCCACCTTCGCGCCATACGGGCGCAGCATTCACCCAAAGATCGCGCCCGCGAGGCGCACATGTTCGCCCAGCACGGCGAAGAAGCCGTCGCTGATGTGCGAACCGTCGCCGCCTACGTTTCCGAGCCCGGCGAACCCGACACCTCCCAGCTCCTAGGCGCCCTGTCCGGCCGCGGGGTGCGCATCCTGCTGCCCGTCCTCGGGCCGGGCCTTGCCCGCGCCTGGGCCTACTACCGCGGCGAGGATGACCTGCAGCGCCGGGCGCCCGGTCGGCCTCCGGAGCCGAGCGGCCCGATCCTGCCCGCCGACGCCATCCGCCACGCCGAAGCGATCATCACGCCGGGCCTCGCCGTCGACGGTCTTGGCACCCGGCTCGGGCAGGGCGCCGGTTGGTATGACCGCATGCTCGCGCTCATCGAGCCCGACGTTCCCACCTTCACGATGGTTTTCGAGCACGAGGTGCTGCGCGATTACCTGCTGCCGTGCGCCGAGTTCGATATTCCGATCAAGGCCGTCATCACGCCGAGCGAATGGTTCCTGCTCGAGGGCAGCCCCATCAACAAGGCCGCGCGGGCGCTCGCTGAGTCGGCCGCGCTCGCCCGCTAGCTACTCCCGCGGCTCGAACAACTCTCGAATCGCTGTCTTGTCAACCTTGAGATTCGGGGTCATGGGGATTTCGTCAACGACACGGATTTGCTGCGGTATTTGGTAGCGGGCCAGACGCTCGCTAAGCACCTTGATGATGCCGGCTTCATTTAAAGCATTGGTTCCGTCCTCGGTAATGACAGCAGCGGGCTCCTCTCCATAAATAGAGTGCGGCACGCCCACGACTGCCGCGTCGGCAACTCCGGGTACACGGCGGAGTTCTTCCTCCACATCGATACACCAGACCTTCTCGCCGCCACGATTAACCATGTCCTTTGAGCGATCGACGATAAAGACGTAGCCGTCATCGGTTGCGTACCCTATGTCCCCCGTGTTCAGCCATCCCTCGGGAGTCAAAGCGTCCGTAGTAATGGCGTCATAACGCCTCAGGACATTCGTGCCATAGAGCCAGACTTCCCCCCGTTCACCCGATGGCACTTCCTCGCCAGCATCATCGCGGATGGAGAGTCTCAGGCCCGGAATGGGCCAGCCTGAGGATCCACAATGCACGCTTGTTGCTGCGTCTCCTGGAAAGATCAAGCCCGGGGACGTTGTCTCGGTCAGCCCGTATATTGTCCGGAACTCGACATCCGGGAGCCAAGCATGCAACTCCTGAATTCTCGTCACGGGCATGTGCGCAGCTCCGCACGCGAACGTTCGAAGACTTGGCAGATGTGGATACTGCTTCGACTTACCCAACAGCAGAGCGAAGACCGTGGGTGAGGCGTGAATGAAGGTGATCTCCTCATCTCGAACAGTCGCAAGTACACGATCGGCATCAAACCTACGATGTAAGTAGAGGCGACCTCCGATATGGATGAACAGCCCCAAGAGGGCCACAAGTCCTGTGATGTGATAAATCGGGATCGGGATAATGCTGGAGTCGTCGGAACCCAGGTCCAGGATCCGCTGATACGCAACAATGGCGTGACCAACGTTGCGATTGGTGAGCAGAACTCCTTTACTACGAGCGGTGGTTCCAGAGGTGTACATCAGGATGCAGTCAGCATCTCTGTCGCTCACGGGATCACGAAGCTGCCTCGATACGTCAGTATCACCCGATCCCAGGCTTACTTTCCCTTCCTCAACCCAGCGGACGATTCCTACACTGTTGACGCACTTCATGGACTCGAAACGCCGTTCCGCAATGATCATTTGGACGCCAGACATCGCGAGCAACGCTTCGATCTCAGGCTCTTTGTGTTTTGTCGGAATCGGGACAATTACGATGCCGCATCGACTCGCCGCGTAAAGTGCCACTGCGAACTCGACGCTAGTGTCAAGCAACAGAGCGACTCGGTCCCCAGGACGAAGGAGTGATTGAAGCTCTAATGCGAATCGATCCGTGCGCTGCTTAAGCCCCCTAAAGGTGACGGAACGTCCCCTGTCAGTTACAAGCGCCACTGCGTCCGGCGAGCGACGCGATGTGGCATTGAGGGATGCATAGAAACTGGCCGGGGCGTCTTCAAATACCTGAACACTGCGACCGTGGGTGCAAACCTGCTTCATGCCCCCAGTGATGGCTCCGTCCCAAAAATCGTATCCGTCAATCATCTCTAGTATTCCTTGAGCATCTTCGCTAGCTGAAGAACTTGACACGTTGTCATTACCGCTTTTTCTAGGTTCGAGCTACCTTCACGCAACGCTGTAGGAAGATCAGATACCCCGCGGATGATTGGAATGACTGCTTGTATCCCGGTAGGGGGATTTTCTTCAACCACGTCATCTACCCGTCCGGCGAAGGCGACAGTGGGAACCCCGAAGCTAGATGCACGCTTTGCGATCTGACTCGGGACCTTTCCTGAAGCAGTTTGGGAATCCAAACTACCTTCCCCAGTGAAAACCAAATCAGCGTCAGACAGGTGTGCATTGAGCCCTACTGCATCCATCATCAGCTCGGATCCCGACTCAAGGGTCGACCGACCGAAGGCGAGGAAAGCGGCTCCCAAGCCTCCGGCAGCCCCGGCGCCAGGGACATCACGAACCTGACGTCCGACGAGCGGTTCAACCACATCTGCCCAACGCCGCAATGCCAGATCCAACGTCGCAACAGTTTCTGAGTCGGCCCCCTTTTGAGGCCCGAAGACAGCGCTCGCTCCGTCGGCTCCCAGCAGAGGGTTATTGACATCGCAAGCGATTCGGAACCTTACAGTAGCGAAACGCTGATCGAAGCCAGTGAGATCGATGGACGTCAACGACGAAAGTGCCGCCCCTCCGTCGCATAGTTCGTCTCCGTCACTATCGAGGAAACGAGCTCCCAGGGCGCTGAGCATTCCAGCACCCGCGTCGTTTGTAGCACTACCGCCGAGGCCCACAATGATCGTCTCGACCTCGTGATCGAGTGCTGCTCGAATGAGGTCTCCTACTCCGCGGGTAGACGCGATCGCTGGATCCCTGAGAGATGGTTCCACCTTCTCAATCCCACAAGCTGCGGCGACTTCAATGACCGCAGTTTTCTGGTCCTCTATGACGCCAATTCTCCCGAGAGAGGGCCATCCTAGAGCATCGGTGCACTTTACATCGAGCAGAGTGCCGCCAAGCGCTTCCACAAGCGTGACGCATGTGCCTTCACCGCCATCAGCCATAGGCAGCCGAATCACCTGCGCCCCGGGCATGCCGCGAGCGATTCCTCGTTCCATTGAGCGGGCCGCTTCAGAGGCGGTCATCGATTCCTTAAACGAGTCCGGGGCGCAGATGATCAGCATTAGTAATCCTTGGAAATGGTTAGAATCAGTCGTTCGGAGTGGTCTCAGTTTCAGATTCCCGTCGAGAACCCCGTAGACCCCATGCCAAGGCGCCACCGGCCACTGTCAGCACGATGATGAACCAAAGTCCTGCCAGGGGGTTGCCAGTTGATGTCTCCAGCGAGCCCATAATTGTGGGGCCCAGGAATCCACCAAAGAGACCGAAGGTATTAACTAACGCAATTCCGGCTGCGACCGCAGCACCGGTGAGTCGTCGCCCAGGGAATGTAAAGAGCATTGACTGAATGACAAAGAACCAGAATGCGGCAAAACAGAATCCAAATACAGCCAGCCAGAGGTTACCTCCAGACAATGCAGCGATCACAAGGCCTATAGCCACAGACCAGAGTCCCCCGGAGACCATGGCTTTCTGCTTCATTAAGGTCGTACCAAATTTGGGCATGATCACAGACCCGATTGCTGCGGCGATCCACGGAACGGCGGTAATCAGCCCAATGGTCACAGTCGTCATGTCTTTGTCAAAAGCGTTGATCATCGCCGGCAGGAAGTAGCTAAGTGAATACACCGCCACCTGATGGGTGAAGTAGACCGCGATGACAAGCCAAATAATCGGATCCTTGGCAACGGGGAGCAAGCTACGGAACCCATGAGCTTCTTGACCGACACCGTCGTCTTCTGAAGCAAGTTGCTCTTCGAGCAGCTCCTTGTCCTCATCATTCAGCCACTTAGCTTCGCGTGGCCGGTCAGGAAGCCAGAACCAAACAAGGAAAGCAAGTAAGACAGCCGGCAGACCTTCGATAACGAACATCCACTGCCAACCGTGGAATCCTAAAAGGCCATCCATTTGCAGCAGGAGACCCCCAAGCGGCGCTCCAATGATATTCGCTAACGAAACACCTAAGAGAAATAGTCCAATAGCTCGTGCTCTATCACGGCGAGGGAACCAATAGGTGATGTAGAGAATCATTCCAGGGTAGAGCCCTGCTTCCGCAGCACCTAGCAATACCCGCAGAATGTAGAAGGACCAATCATTCCACACGATCGCCATCATCATAGAGATGACGCCCCACGTGATCATGATTCGCGCGATCCAGAATCGCGCACCGAGCTTATGCATTAACAGATTCGAGGGAACTTCGAGCAGAGAATAAGCGAAGAAGAACAGACCTGCGCCAAGCCCATATGCAGCGGCAGTCAGACCGATATCGGCCTCCAGAGCGGTCTTGGCCATGCCAATGTTGGTGCGGTCAATGAAGGCGATGATGTACACGACGATCATCAGTGGCATCAATTTGCCAAAGTTGGTCTTGGTAATGCGCTCCAAGCGGCTCCGCTTGGCAGGGTCGGCCATAGGCCCGACAACGGTATCGGACATGACAACTTCTTTCTGGGGAACTTACCGAGGGGTGTTTACATCCGCCGTGAGGCGGGGCGTGGTCGGCACAGGTGTACCGACCACGAATGCGCTACATTGCGCGGAACACCGCGGAGACAGCTTGTCCACCGCCGATGCACATCGTCACAAGCCCGTGCTCAATGTCGTTGGCTCGCATATTCATCAGAGTGCGAAGGGTGAGGATAGTGCCGGTGGCTCCAATTGGATGTCCCCATGCGATCGCTCCACCGAGTGGGTTCGTGACCTGGGGGTCGAGCCCGGCATCACGCATGACGGCAACAGCCTGCGAAGCAAATGCCTCATTCAGCTCGATCCAACCGAGATCGGATAGCGTCAGCCCTGTTCGATCCAGAATCTTTTCGATGGCGAGCTTAGGCGCGTATCCCATGATTTCTGGGGCCAATCCGACCTTTGTGAAATCGAGAAGCTCTCCGATTGGGCTTAGGCCTCGCTTTTCTGCTTCGGCAAGCGTTGTCACAATAACAGCGGCACCTGCATCGTTGATTCCGGAGCTATTCCCTGCTGTAACTGAGCCGTCCTTCGCGAAAGCTGGACGCATTCGGCCAAGGGACTCAGTGGTAACACCCGAGCGCGGGTGCTCGTCGGTGTCGACGATTGTCTCTCCCCGTCGCGTCGAGATCGTCAGAGGTTCAATTTCGTTAGCCACTGCACCATTTGACAAGGCTTCTTGAGCTCGACGCTGAGATTCAGCTGCGAATTCATCTTGCGCTTCGCGGCTGACACCGAATTTTTCGGCTACTTTCTCAGCAGTTGCACCCATCGGGTAATTGCCCCACGGGTCTGTGACGAGCGAGAGAGTGCCGTCTACGAGCGTGTGATGTCCTAAGCGATAGCCGTTGCGAGCATCAAAATCCATGAATGGCTGCCGCGACATATTCTCACAACCGCCTGCTGCAACTAACTTGGCTTCACCTTGGCGCAGTTCCAATGCTGCACTTGCAATGGCCTGTAGCCCCGAGCCACACAGCCGGTTCACCGACATTGCTGTAGATGATTCGCGCGCTCCAGCCTCGAGGGCAACACGGCGTCCGATGAATGCGTCGCCGCCGACTTGTCCTACACAGCCAATGATGAACTCGTCTACATCTTCCACTTTGACACCAGCGCGCTGACACGCAGCTTTGACGGCGTGAGCACCGAGCTCATGATTGGGAACTGCCGCGAGCGCGCCGCCGAAACTCCCGGTTGGCGTCCTAGCGCCCGAAATAATGACAATGCGTTCGTTCGTATCCATGGTTGTTTCTCCGTATTTCTTAGTTGGTAGCAAGCGCAAAGCGTATTGACGTCAACGCGCGCTGAGCTTCAGGTGAGTCGTCCTCCTGCATGACCCTCCACCCCGAGTCAGTGAATTCAAGTAGGTAGTACTCGCTTGCGAGGTAAACCTTTTTGCCGCGTTCGAGTGCGCGACGTGCGCTAAAGGAGACCTGGTCGACTTTCTCGACAAACTTCGGGTGGCGACCCGATGCTGACATCAGGAAACAGACCTTCTTGGCACCATCAGTGATGTCCATGAATCCACCGACGCCGACAGCTCTGCCCCCGAGCAACGAAACATTGACATCGCCAGCGGGATCAACCTGTCCAGTCCCCATGAACGTGATATCGACGCCACCCCCGTTGTAGAAGTCCATTTGCTGAGGGTGCCCAATGATCGCTTGGGGGCTGATGGCAGCTCCGAAATCGACGACCCCCAGCGGAATGCCGCCATACGTGCCAGACTCGACAGTTAGAAAAACATCGTCGAGTTTTCCTGCTTGGAACAGCGCACGCCCGATGGTGTCGGCAGGGATCCCGGTGCCGACATTGATGACATCTCCGGACTCCACAATCTGCACGCCGCGGAGTCCTATAGCAACGCGTTCTTCGGCCATTTCCTGAGCTTCAAATGCACGGCCGACATTATCGGGTGTGACATATCCAGAAAGGAGTTCGTCGTTGTACTTCGGGAAGGAGTGGGTTTGCCGGTGATGTAATTCAGGGTTCGTCGTTACTGCCGCGTAGTCGACTAGCACCCCTGGGACGGTGACGTCCCTTGGCCTAATCTCCCCGGGTTCGACGATCTCCTTGACTTGGGCAATCACAATGCCTCCGCAGTTGTGAACTGCTTGCGCAATTCCAAGAGCATCAAGACCTGATACCTCTTCGCGGTGCGATAGATTGCCGAGTTTATCGATCACGGCTCCACGGATGATGGCTACGTCGAGCTTGATTGGCTTGTACCTCAGGTACTCACGACCGTCTATTTCGACGAACTGGACGTACTCCTCGGAATCGACATTTGCCTTGGCTGAATCGTTGAACCGGCCCCCATCGACCCGAGGATCCACAAACGTCCCGAGGCCGACTGTGGAAAGCTGTCCTGGACGACCTGCAGCGATCGTGCGATAAAGCGTTGAGAGCTGGCCTTGTGGCAAACAGATGCACTCTGCTTCATCGTTTCCTAGAAGCTCGCCCATTTTTGGAGTGAGACCCCAGTGAGAGCCAATAACTCGTTTGACGAGTCCTTTGTGTGCCATTCGAGACATGCCGATTTCACGGTTCGACTGTCCAGCGGACTGCACCCACGTGAGTTGGTTTGGCGTACCCGACTCAAGAAACGAGCGTTCGATTTCGGCGAGGATCTCATCGGCTACACCCATAAGGGTCATACCATCCGTCACCACCGTAGAGCCATCTGGGATTAGGTCTGCGACCTCGTCCATCGACACAAAAGCGGTCACAGCTGGTACCCCCCACCGATGTCAATCACCTGGCCGGTGACGTAGGAGGAGTCATCCGAGGACAGGAATGCCACGACGCGTGCTACATCTGCCGGCTGCCCCACGCGCTGCATCGGAATCTTTGCGAGTTGAGCATCGAAGAGATTCTCCGGCATTCCGCGGGTCATATCCGTTTCAATGAAACCCGGGCAGACTGCATTCGCGGTGATTTGCGAACGGGCAAGTTCTTTCGCGATTGAACGGGTAAGACCAACGACACCTGCCTTAGCTGCTGCATAGTTGGTCTGTCCGATATTCCCCATCCACGATGCAGATGCCACGTTGACAATGCGGCCGTACTTATTTCCCCGCATGTGGGCACCTACCGAACGACATGTGTAGAACACACCAGATAGATCCACCGAAATAACCGAATCCCACTGCTCATCAGTCATCTTCCAGAGCATGGCGTCCCGGTTGATCCCCGCGTTGTTCACGAGGATGTCGATTCGTCCGCAGTTCTCGATGATGTCCGCGACCGCCGCATCAACTGCTTCCCGGTCTGAAACGTCCAAGCCGATGCCATAACTCTCGTTGCCGAGGTTCTCAGCAGTGCTAGAAGCGGCCTCAGCGTCAACGTCAGCAACGATGACGCGCGCTCCTCGCTCGGCCAATTCTGTAGCAATGCCGCGTCCGATACCGCGGGCCGCACCAGTAACGAGCGCTACCTTGTCGTCTAACGATGCTGTCTCAATCACTCTTGTTCTCCTTTCTTCCTGCTGCATCCGCAGCTGGTTCCGATGTACAGGCCGTGGCGACACAGAATGCTCTGTGGAGGACCGTTGGGCCGCTTAAGCCGAATAGTCACCAAATCGACGGCCGTTTGGGCCATCTGGCGACGGGGCTGGATGATGGTGGTCAGATCGATCATGTGGGCACGAGTTACAGTCAAACCGTCGAACCCCGTGACAGCGAGATCACGAGGAACTCGGATGCCCTTGCTTCTGAGTTCACTGATCAGACCAAGCGCGATGGCGTCGGTACCGCAAATAACGGCTTCGGGCAGTTCGCCCAATTCGAGGAGATAGCGCGCGGCGTTCACGCCATCCGGGACGTTGAGACCACCCGTAATGTTCCATTTCCTTGGAAGCCGAATCTCCGCGGCAGACAGAGCTTCACGGAAACCAGCCGCACGCGTGGCAGAAGCAGTTGAGCTCACCGGACCACCGACGATGGCGAACTTTCGGTAGCCGTGTTCGAGCAGGTGTCCGACGATCTGGAGGCCCGCTGCGCGGTCATCAATTCCGACGAAATCAGCTTCGGCGTACTCCATACGCCGAGAGATTTGCACAAATGGAATGCGCGCAGCACGGAGCATCCGGCAAACTTCGCCGTCTCCCGACTGAATGGCGGTGAGGAGCACACCATCGACGCGATGATGGATCATTGTCGTGACCGCGGCAGTTACTGCCCGGTTCTCATCCCGAGTGTGACTAAGGAATACTTCGTGCCCCTGTTCACGCGCCACGTCAGTCACTGAAATGGCGAACTCGCTGTAAAACGGGTTCGATACATCAGCCAGGATGACGCCAAGAACCGCGGTATCGCTCGTAGTATTACGAGGCTTTGTAGGACGAACGTCGTATTGCTTAGCTGCTGCGAGAATCCGCTTGCGCGTTTCGTCCGAAACACCAGGTTGGCCATGCAGTGCGTATGAAACCGCCGCAGCGCTCACCCCAAGCATCCGCGCTAGCTGGGCAGCCGACATCCGTCGACTCCCTTGCGTCGGGGAAGGAGTGTTCATAACTCTGTCCTAGGTCCAAGAGGGCTTCACCCCCGTTGGTGGGGCCCTTGTACCTGACAGAATGATCTAGCGCTAGGTGATTAAGCAACGTTAAGCTGCGACGTAGATCATACTCCTTGATCGCGAGCGGATTCCTAGCTACTCCCGCGGCTCGATCACGAGCGTCTGCGTGGCAGCCTCGGCCACCGCATCAGCGCTGAACGGCCACGGGAAATACTCGCCGCTGGCCCACGGCTCGATCTGATCGGTGTAGTGCCGCGAGGCGGGGTGGCCGGAATTGCCGGTGAGGTTCACCCAGCTCGAGGCGTCGAGGTCGGAAAGGTCAACGACCATCCGCATCGAGGGCGCCGTCGTCACCTGGTAGTCGCCGCGGCCGCGCTTATCGAGCTGCGGGGACCAACCCGTCGCGTTCACGATCGAGGAGCCGCCGGAGGCCGGCACGGGCGCGGGGTTGACGAGCCAGCGCACGGGCGCGGGAATGTCGGCGCCGCCAAGCAGCGAGTGGGTCGGGCGGAACTGGTGCAGGTCGCCCCAGCTCCAGCGGCCGGGCTCCTTGCCCTGGACGTTCGTGAGTTCGTAGCGCGCGTTGGTTAGCGCCCGCGTGAGGATTTCGTCGCGGGTTTCACGCACGTTAATCGTCGTGCGGTCATCCCACCAGCTCGACTGCGGATCGTCGATGAGCTCGGTCATGACGGCGAGCCAGCGCGAGCCACCGCTGATGGCGATCGAATCGGGCAGGTCGTCGTCGAAGGTGCCGGAGACGAGGTGGGCCCACACCGAGGCGAAGTAGGCGGCGCCGGGCGCGTCGGCGGACTGCTTCAGGCCGTCGCGCTGCCAGGTGCGCAGCTCGTCAATGGCCTCCTTGATGAAGGGGTCCTCGATGTCCAGGCGCAGGATCGCGGGCAGCAGCTTTTCGGCGAATGGGTTCGCGTCGTCGAGCATGTACTGCTCGGCCATCTCGGTCGTGATCGGTGTGCCGGCGGCGGTGTCTTCGCTGATGCGGCCGCGCAGCTGCTGGGAGCGGTAGCCGTAGTCGAAATCGCGGCCGAGGAAGGGGCGGTCGCCCGGCGCGATGATCGCTTGGTTGGCGGCGACGACGAAGCCCTCCTCGGGGTTGGTCACGCGCGGGAGTTGATCGCCGGAGAGGTAGTCGAGCCAGTCGTAGGCGGCGTCCCAGCCGGGGCGCGGCCACGTGCCATCGGCGGGGACGACGGCGTCGGAGACGGTGCCGCGCACGGGGATTTTGCCGGGCATGACGTAGCCGATGTCGCCGTCGGTGGAGGCCCACACGATGTTTTGCGCGGGAACCTCGAACTTGGCGGCCGCAGCGGCGATCTCCTCGGCGCTGGTGGCGCGGTCGATCGCGAAGACGGCGTCCATCGTGGCGCCGGGTTGTAGCGCCGTCCACGCGAGGGAGACGGCGTAGCCGTTGGAGCCGGCCGACGGCGAGCCCGCGGGCACCGGCAGCGCGGAGACATCGGCCAGGCCGAGGACGTCGGAGACGATCGGGCCGTGGCCGGTCTCGCGCACCGTGAGTTCGATCGGCTCGTCGACGCCCGCGACGGCGATCTGCTCGGTGCGCGTCGTCAGGGGTACCTCATCGGCGCCGCGCTGGTAGGTGGTGCCATCGGCAGAGAGGCGTTCGAGGAAAAAGTCGGTGACGTCGGCGCCCGTGTTGGTCAGGCCCCACGCGATTTTGTGGTTGTGGCCGATGACGACGCCCGGTATGCCGGCAAACGAGAAGCCCGAAACATCGAACGTGCACGAATCGGACAGCTGCTTGCATTTCAGCCCCACCTGGTGCCAGACGCTTGGCTGGGAGACCCCGAGGTGGGGGTCGTTGGCGAGGATCGGCTTACCGGTGTCCGTGTGCGCGCCCGAGATCACGAAGGAGTTCGAGCCGGTGCCCTCGCCGCCGCCGATGAGCTGCGGCACCGCGGAGATCGCGGCCTTGGCCGAGGCGAACGCGGCCGCCGCGGTGGGGTCGCGATACTCGCCGAGCGCGGAGTCGCGCTCCCCGCTCAGCCGCGCGGGCGAGGTGACGGCCGGCGCCGTCGGGGCGTTCGGGCCCGCGACGATCGGAGCGTTGTCCTGGATCGGGTAGTCGGGAAAGAGCTGCTGGACGCGGTCGAGATCGCCGAGCGCCGCATATAGGTGGGCACGCGTTAGCTCGTCCTCGAAGTTGTTCTTCAGGTCCCACGCCATGGCCTTCAGCCAGGCGAGCGAATCGATGGGGTCCCAGTTCTCGATGTCGGGGGTGCCGGCGCTCAGGCCGAGGACGGTGTACTCGACGCCGAGCTCGCTCGCTTCGCGGCCCTTGAGGTAGGTGTTGACGCCGTCGGCGTAGGCGGTCAGCAGGTCGCGCGATTCCTGGCTGATGAGTTTCCACTCTTGTTCGGCGACGCGGCGCCAGCCGAGAGTGCGGATGACCTTGTCCGCTTGGATCGCTTCGGGCACGTCGCCGACGAGCTCCGCGAGCCGCCCGCTCGTGACGTGGCGGCGGTAGTCCATTTCGAAGAAGCGGTCCTGCGCGTGCACATAGCCCTGCGCGCGCATGAGGTCGGCGTCGGTTTCCGCCGTGATGGTGGGGACCGAGCGCTCATCGCGGGTGATCGTGACCGGGGCTGCGAAGTCGGATAATCGGATGGAGCCGTCGGTCGTCGGCAACGGGCGCCGAACCGTGTACAGGCCGACGCCGAGCGTGACAACGAGGGCGACGACGAGGGCGATCGCCGTAAAAATTCCGGCCCGCTTCGCAAATTGGGACTTAGTCACGGCAAAAGACTATCGATTTTCACCACGTCGCGTAGCGGGCTATCATTAGCACTCAGAAGGTCTGAGTGCCAAGCTTGGAGGAAGAGATGCCCACCTACGCCTACCGCTGCACGAATTGTGCGCACGAGTTTGAGGTTCACCAGTCCTTTAGCGAAGACTCGCTCAAGACCTGCGAGGGCTGTGGCGGCCGGCTGCGAAAGCTCTTCCAGCCCGGTGCCGTGATGTTCAAGGGCTCCGGTTTCTACCGCACGGACTCGCGCAATTCCGGCTCCTCGTCAGTCTCGAGCTCGAAGCCCGCCAAGCCCAGCACGTCTTCGAAGCCGTCCTCCGGTGGCGGCTCCAGCGCCGGGGGACGCTAGCCTTTTCTGTCCACACCGCGCCCCACTGCGCGGTGTTTCATCCTGCCCTCCTGCACACACGTAGCTGGGAACCTGCGGCGACCTACCGTCGTGGCATGCCTCCAGCACCTAGGTTCGCGGCCCCTACCCCATCCCGCTCCGCCGCCCCGCACGTCCGACGGTTTCGGATCGCGCTCTATCGCTTTCGGCACCTCCTCGCAGCCTTCGCCCTCCTTGCGGCACTGTGGTGGGCAGTGAGCTCGTTTGCTCCTGCACCGGACAGCCGCCCTGTCGTCGTAGCTGCGAGTGAAATTCGCGCCGGGGAACACATCAGCGAAACAAACATCGAGCTGCGCGAGATCCCCGAGGCGGGGATTCCACCCGATGCCGCGGTCGACCTCGAAGACGTTCTCGGGGATCCAGCGATCATTGGAATCCAGCCTGGTACTGTCCTCACCACCGCGATGGTGGCGAGCCCAAACCTTGGGCACACGCTGCATTCGGGTGAGGTCGTCGTGCCGGTAACCTTCGCCGATCGCGGCTCGCTTTCTGTCGCTCGCCCAGGACAAATTGTCTGGCTGTATGCCAACACGGATGAGGAGGTCGCCCGCGTCGGATCGGAGGCGCGTGTTCTCGCCATTCTTTCGGCACCCGAGGCAGGACTCCTTGATTCAGGTGGGGAGGATCTCACCGACGGACTCGTCGCTGTGCAGGCTTCAGAGGCTAGAGTTTTGTTAGACGCGCTTTCCAGAGGCCCGCTGCGAGCTGTTTTGCCAGCGACCTGAGCGGCCAGGGCGCGCGACGCGGAGCCAATCCCGGTTCGCGTCCCACCTCAGCACCGTTCCGCTTCCCAGCGGTTCACCATGTCAGGAGGCACTCATGCTCCAGGGATTCAAGGAATTCATCTCGCGCGGTAACGCCATGGAAATGGCCGTCGGTATTGTCATCGGCGCCGCATTCGGTAAGGTCGTCGACGCTCTCGTCGAGGGCATCATCAACCCGCTCATCGGTGGCCTGTTCGGCGCCGTGAACTTCGCCGAAGCCTGGGCCGTCAAGATCGGTCCGGCCACCATCTCCTTCGGTATGGTCATCAACGCGCTCATCTACTTCCTGCTCGTTGCCGCCGCCGTCTACTTCCTCATCGTTGTCCCGATGAACAAGCTCGCCGCCATGCGCAAGGCCAAGGACGAGGAGCCCGCCGCTCCCGCCGACGACGTGCGCATCCTTACCGAGATCCGCGACCTGCTCGCCAACAACCAGCAGCCGCGCCTCTAAGCACCAACGCGAAAGCCGCCTCCGAGTTTTTCTCGGAGGCGGCTTTCTTGATCGCTCCAGCAGATCGGACAATACGGATTCAAGCGTTTCGCTCCGCGGCGCCGACAGGGGAACTATGTCAAAGTGATGGTGGGGCCAGTTGCCGCTGACCCCACCATCTAGCTACGTGAGTAGCTAGCGGCACCTACTTCCGCGTTTCGATCACGGTCGTATCCGGGTGGCGCTTCGCAGTCGAGAGCTTGACAAAACGTCCAGTCTTCGCACTGCGAGCGCGCCCGTTCGAGCTTTTCTTACTCACGGTCTTCACCACCTCTCAGAGAAAACGCGCTGCCACTGCGGCAGCGCATTACTCTGAGATTGGCACACACCACTACATCTAGTAGTGCGACACGCCCTCAACCACAACAGGTTGTGCTTTTACCCCTTCGGCGCCGACGAATAATAGGACTTAGGTCCGTGTTAAGGGTCGGCGCGTTTAACCGCGCCCCCAGTGCGGGGGTAGGTTCTCCAGCAGCCTCGCATCGTTGGAGTCCTCGCTATCGCCCCACGCTCGATCGGATTCGCTCTCGCTATAGCGCGGCAGGACGGGCGAGGTGCTGCTGCTGGCCTCGCCCCGCTCCCCAGCTTCGCGCAATTCGCGGTCCACGCGGGATTCGACCACGACGCGGCGGCGCTTTTTCTTAGCGGTCACGGCGACGAATGGCGGCTAGCAACACGGCGTCGATCTGAGCGCCGCGACGCTCGATCTGCATCTCCTCACGCAGCTCGGCTAGGAAGTCCTCGTCGCTACGAGGCAGCCCGTCGGAGGCGATCCAGGAGACCATGTCATCGAGCTGGTCATCGGAATAGGCCGACAGCGGCAGGCCGGGCACGATGCCAGGGTGCGTGCTGCGCTCCTTGGGCTCGGGCGCGGTCTGCTCCGCCTCCCGGCTTTCCTCGGGTACTTCCGTCGTCGATTCCTCCGGCGTTTGTGCGGCGGGATCGTCGGCGATGGGCTCGACGTCGGCGCCGCCGCTGCGCTCACTCATGACCTGCACGACGCGTTCGACGATGCGCTCGGCTTCGGACTGCGGGTCCATGAACACCGAGGTCGAGAATGCCTGGTAGACGTCCCAGCCGCGCTCGCGCAGGCGCTCGATGCGGTGGCGTTCGCGCACGCGCACGCTCGGCTCGCGCACGTAGCCCTCGTCGTCGGTAACGACGGCGACGAGGAGCTCGCCGGGCAGGTGCGGATGGCCGATGGCAAGCGGGATGCGGACGCCGCCGGGCACGCCGTAGCGCGGGACGACGGTCAGGCCGAGGCGCCAGAGGCGATCGGCCAGATCGACGAGCAGGCGGTCGGGCGCGGTGTCCTCGAGTTCGCCGGCGACGGCGGGCGAATCGGCGGCGTCGGACTCGATGTGGGCGAGTAGATCGTGCAGCAGCTCGGCGCCGGCGCTGCGCAGGCGCTCCCGATCGAGATCGCTGGAGCTGAAGCACGAGACGACGACGAGCTCGCTGCGCACGGCGTCGAGCGTGTCGACCATGAGGGACAGGCCCTCCGCGCCGGAGATGGCGCCGAGGCGGTGCAGGACGCGGCCGTGGGGCGTCTTGCCGTAGCCGACCGACAGGATGATCGAATCGCGCTGCAGGCCCTGCGCGCCGGTGACGTCGGTGACGAGGAAGGGCTCGGCGGCGTCGGCGTCGAAGAACTCGCGGATCGCGGGTGAGTCCGCCACGAGGCGGGAGACCGCGGCCTGCACGCGCTCGGCGTGGCGCTCGTTCAGCGTGATGACGGCGAGCGAGCGCTCGGGTTGGGTCAGGGCGTGTTCGACGACGAGGTCCACCGTACGATCGACCTCGGACTGCACGGATTCGACGGCCTCGGCGCCGGGCGCGGGCATGCCGTAGCCCTCGACGTGCTCGATGCGCATCGTCGAGCGGGAGGGCGGTGCGGGGATCGAATCGACGAGGCCCGCATAGCCGTGGGAGGCGAGGAAGGCCGCGACGTGCTCCTCGCGGTCGGAGCGGTCCGTCGGCAGATCGCGGTGCGGCAGGATCGTCGCGAGGTCGGCGACGGCCGACTCGCTGCGGCGGCGCGGATCGCCGAAGACGATCACCTGCTTAGCGCGTGCGAGAACGCCGATGAGGTGGGCCGTCGGCGTGTGTTGGATGCCGTCGATGACGACGAGATCGAGCGCGTCCTCGGTGCCAAGCAGTTGGCTGACCTGTGCAGGCGTGAAGACCCAGATGGGCCGCAGCGCAATGACGAGATCCCGGTACCGCGCGATGAGCGAACGCAGGTTATCAGGGTGCGCGGAGGACAGCTCGCGGAACAGCTCGCGCGCGAGGCCCTTATCGCGGCCGACCTCGCGCAGCAGGCGACGTGCCGTGGCGCGGCGAACCGGCCCGGGCAGCGAGGCGATCTGGGCGGCGTCGAGCTCGCGGAAGGACTCCGCGAGCGTCGTGAGCTCCGCGCCGTCGTAGGTGGCGAGCAGCGAATCGGAGCGCAGCACCGTCTCCAGGATGGAGGCCCACCAGCACAGTTCGACCTCGGCGCGCACTTGATCGCGCGTGATGCGGCGCTCGGCGAAGTCGTCGATGAGGCCGTTCGCGCCGAGCTCCCGCAGGCGCGAGAGGATCTGGGTGCGCTCGGGCAGCGTGCCGAGTCCGTCGACGTCCGTCGCTAGCGCGCTCATCCGCGTCTGCAGTTCGGTCAGATCCATCGCGAGGAGGTCCTCGCCAAGGATCGGGGCGAGCTCGGTGAGCTCCGCCTTGACGTCGGCGACGAGCTGCTCGGTGGCGGCCATACCCTGCGGTAGGCGCGGCCAGCCGCCGGCCGGGCAGTGGCGGCGCCAGATCTTGGCCTGCTGCTGGACGTGGACAAGCTCGGCGTGCAGGTCATCGACCTGGCGGCCGGGGCGAACGAGGTCCGCGGCCTGCTTGCGCAGGCGGCGCCGCGTGGAGCCCTTCATCGAGACGTCGTGGTCCTCGCGCCACTGCCGGCTCGCCGTGGCGATGACCATCTGAGCGGCGGAGGTCTCGAAGATCTGGGGCTGGAAGACGTCGAGCGCGGCGCGCACGCCCTGGAGCATGTCGAGCTGTTCGGCAAGGCCCTCAACGCTCGTCATCTTCGTCAGCCCGGTGTCCGTCGTGATGGCCTCGGCGCGCGCGGCGAGCTCCGGCAGCAACCGCGTGGCGAGCCGCTCGGCGCTCTTCAGCGCGTGATCGGCCTGGCCCGCATCGGTCAGTTGGGCGCCGTACCAGGCGGTCTCGTGGCGCCGCAGCGTGAAGGCACCGAGCTCGGCGGCGTGCTCAAGATCGGCGATGACTTCCTCCCGGCGCTCGCTCGTCATGGCGTCCAGGGCGGCACCGCTAAGGCGCACGCGGGTGCGAGCCCCGGGTCGCACGGCGGTCAGGCGCGCAAGTTCCTGCAGCGCGTGGTGGGCCGAGACGCCCCACGGCTCGCGGATCTCGTGCAGCGCGTCGACGTAGCTGCCGAGCGTCTCGCGCGCCTCGATGAGCTGTTTGCGCGAGGCGATGATGGCGGCGTCATCGAGGGTGTCCTCGTATTCGACGAAGGCGGACTTCAAACGTTCCAGCGCGTCGGTGCGCCAGCGCGGGCCGGTCAGGTCGAGGACGAGGTCGGCAAGGCCAAGCCGGTTGAGCGCCGAGATATCGGAGCGCGCGCGGCGGGCATTGCCGGAGACGAGCGCGACGGAGCGGCCGGAGGCCGCGGCATCGGCGAGGATCGCGGCGATGACCTCGGACTCGTTGGAGCCCGGCACGGTATCGACCATGAACGATCGCCCGGCGGCGCTCGTTTCGACGACGGTTTGCTGGATCGGTGCGAGATCGCCGACGCCGCGTTCAGTGTCGGGATCGCGGTCCGTGCGGTCGACCTTCGGCAGTGGCTGCGCGAGCCGCGTGCGCGAGGCGGGATCGCCCGCGAGCGCCGCGACGAGCGGCCGGCGCGCGAGATCGCCCTCGAGCGCGTGCAGGTCGGCGCTCAGCAGCTGGCCGGGGTTAACGAACGGCGCGATGAGGATGCGCTCGTCGTAGTGGAAGCCCGCGAGGTGGCGCTGGGCCCGCTCGACGACCATCGCGAGCGCCGCGCGCGGCGTGAAACCGTGCTCGGTGATGACGGCTCGCGCCAGATCGCCGGGCTTGATCTCGGCGCCCGCGCTGCGCAGCGAGGTCTCCAGCGCGGGGTTGAGTTCGATGCCCGGTTCGAGGCAAATGTCGATATCGCCATCGGGATGCGGGTCGACGCTAATGCGCACCGGACGCAGCAGGATCGGCGCGGTGAATTCCCGCAGCCGCTTTTCCATCGGCGCGCCCGACGGCGAGGCCGCGCTCCCAGCGGCGGGCACCGGGCGCGGCAGTCCGGCGGCGTCGGCGCGCAGCGAGCCCGCAGGCGCGAAGTGCGAGGGGGTGGGCGTCTCAGCCTTGGTGGGCGGGACCGGCATGTCGACGATTTCGGACCAGCTCGCGACCCCGATCGCGAGGTAGATAGGCGCCTGGCCGTGCTGCTGTTCGAGCTCATCGGCCCGTTCGACGACGGCCTTGGCGGCGCGCCGCCCGCGCGAGTAGGCCGAGCCCTCGCGCAGCAGATTCGTCAGGCGCGTGGGGCGCGCGGCATAGAGCTGGGCGATCCCCGAGGGGTGGGCGGTCGTCAGGTCGAGGACGGTGCCATCGAGCTCGTCGATGTCGGTCAGCGCGGAGAGCCCCGCGAGGTCATCGATGCGCGCCTGCCAGGTCGGCAGCGCGCGGCGCACGAGGAACGCGGTCTCGCGTGCGACGGGTGCGGCGCCCGCGGGAGGCGGCAAAGCTGGCTGGGCAGAGACCCGCTTGTGGGCGCTTCGGGCACGGGCGGGCGCCTTGGCGGCACGCGGGGCGGCGGGCTCGGCGGCGGCTGGGCGCTCGCTGGCGCCCTCGCGTCGGCGACGGCCGAAAAACAGCGGCGGGGTCATTCTTCCACGCTAATAGACGGGCAAAAATATAGCTGGGTGCAACACCGTGTGCGGGCAAATAGAGAGACGCCGCGTGACACGCAGGGGGGCAGGCGTCACACGGCGTCGTAAACAAAAGTATGCCTGACGATTGCCGTGTCACGCAAGTTCTGTTTCGAGCGATTTTTCCTCGCTCACTGCCGGTGCCCCCGAGACGATTCGAACGTCCGACACCCGCTTTAGGAGAGCGGTGCTCTATCCACTGAGCTACGAGGGCAGCAACCCGCAGTTGCGGTTTGTTCCTCCGCAAGGTTACCAGCTCAGCCCGCGATCCGATACGGGCGTAAAACCGCCGCAAATCGCCGATTCTTCGGGGGGTTACGCTTATCCGTTTTGCCCGTTATGATCAGCCTGAGGTGTGTTTCACCTCACCCACGTTTCTCAGGAGGTTTAATGCTGCAATCCACCCTTGATCGGACTGCCGTGTTGGCGCCCAATTACCGTCCGCTCGACGTCGTCATCGAATCCGCTGACGACTGCTGGGTCACCGACGTTGATGGAAAGAAGTACCTCGACTGCTTGGCGGGATACTCGGCGCTGAACTTTGGGCACAACAACCCGGTGCTCAACAAGGCAGTGATCGATCAGCTTCACAAGGTCACGCTGGTCTCGCGCGCGTTCGATCATGACCAGATGTTGCCCTTCGCCCGCGAGCTCACCGAACTCACTGGCACCGAGATGATGCTGCCAATGAACACGGGAGCCGAGGCCGTCGAGTCCGCGATCAAGGCGGCTCGTAAGTGGGGCTACGACGTCAAGGGAGTTGCGCCAGAGCAGGCCAACATTATCGTCGCGGAAAACTCCTTCCACGGCCGCACGACAACGATCGTCTCCTTCTCCACCGACGCCGATGCCAAAGACGGCTACGGCCCCTACACCCCGGGCTTCCGCGTCGTGCCCTTCGGCGATATCGAGGCCGTGAAGGAAGCGATCGACGACAACACCGTCGCCGTGCTCTTCGAGCCCATCCAGGGTGAGTCCGGCGTCGTCATGCCGCCCGATTCCTTCCTGCCCGCGCTGCGCGAGCTGTGCGATGAGACCAACGTCCTCATGATCCTCGACGAGATCCAGTCCGGCCTTGGCCGCACGGGCCACACGCTGGCCCAGGACTACTCGGGCGTCCGCGCGGATCTCACGACGCTCGGCAAGGCCCTCGGCGGCGGTGTGCTGCCGGTCTCGGCCGTGGTCGGCCGCCGCGACGTCCTACAGGTCATGACTCCGGGCACGCACGGTTCCACCTTCGGTGGTAACCCGCTCGCCTGCGCGCTGGGCCGCGCCGTCATCACGATCCTGGCCGAGGGCGAAATCCAGCAGCGGGCCGCCCGCCTCGGCTCGATCATGGAAGAGCGCCTGAAGAAGATCGAAAACGACGGCCACCTGGCCGAGACGCGCTGCCGCGGCCTGTGGGCCGGCATCGACGTCGAGCCGCGCCTGGGCCTGACGGGTCGCCAGCTGTGTGAGCGCCTGGCCGAGCGCGGGATGCTGTGCAAGGACACGCACGGCTCGACGATCCGCCTCGCTCCCCCGCTGACGATCAGCGAGGAGGACCTGAACTACGCGATGGACATCCTCGAATCCGTCCTGAACGAGCAGGCCGCATCCATCGGCGTCGACTAACGCGCACGTCAAAGCGGGCGGGAGACCTCGATCTCCCGCCCGCTTTGTCGTCACTTAGCGGTGTTGCCACATTTCGGTGGGCGACAATTCCTTCGCGTCGTACTTGCTGGGCACGACCATCACCGGGCAGACCGAGTGCTGCAGCAGGGCCTGCGAGGTCGAGCCGAGCATGAGGCCGGCGAAGCCGCCACGGCCGCGCGTGCCAACGACGACGAGGTCAACGGCCGTGGAGAACTCGGCGAGCAGCGCCGCCGCGTTGCCATCGAGCGCGTGGCGCCGCACCCGCACGTCCGGGTAGTCGGCCGTCGCGGCATCGATCGCGACGTCGAGGCCCTCGCGCACATCGGCGAGGATTCGATCGCGGTCGACGGTGGCCGGCATCCACGCCAGCGTGCCCGCGGCCGAGGCGATCGCCACCGCCGCGATTGCCGTGAGCTCTGCCTCCCACACGGAGGCCTCCCGCACGGCCTGGTAGAGCGCGCCCTTGGCGGATTCGGAGCCATCCACGCCGACGACGATGCGTCGCACCGGCACGAGCGGCTCCTTGCCCTCCTCGCGCAGCGGCACGACGACGGTCGGGCAGTGCGCGTGGGCGGGCAGCGCCGAGGAGACCGCGCCGAGCAGCCGGTCGGTGAAACCGGAGCCCTTGTGCGATCCGATCACGGCGAGGCCGGCTTGCTTGGACAGCTCGACGAGGACCGCCGTCGGGTCGCCGTTCTCTAGCGCTGAAGTTACTTCCAGGCCGTCGCCCGCGCGGGTGACCGCCTCGTGCAGGACCTGCTGGGCCCCGTTATGAATCTGAGTGTCGTCGAGGGCCGCGTAGCCGCCATCGATCGAGGTTGCTGGGAATGAGGGTAGGGCGTACGCGCAGACGATGTGCAGGCGCCAGCCGAGCCGTTTCGCGTGCGCCACCGCCCAATCGACCGCGCCCAGGGCAGCGGGAGAACCGTCTACTCCTACTAGCACCACTGGTTCGTGAGTCATGGCGTCACCTTCCTGTTGCCGATGCCACTCTCCGTCGGGTGGCCTTCGCTTCCTATTTTGCCTCTTTTTGACTTCCGCCGCACTGACCTCGCACCCTTTCGGCGCCGAGAAAACCGAAATGGCCCCATCCGGGCAGATGGAGCCATTTCAGTTAGGGGTTGCAGCAATGCTGCTGGATAGGCCGCGACAAGGGCGACTCGGACTACCGCGCCTCGCCGCTGCGCAACGGAGACGTCGTTAGCCGGTGACGCGAATGAAGGTCGCGCCGCTGCGATAGATCGGTCCAGCCTTCAGCGGGGTGCCCGGGTTACGGGCCGCGATGTGCTGTCCGTTGCCGAGGTAGATGCCGACGTGTCCGGGCCACCAGATGAGGTCACCGGGGCGAGCCTCGGAAGCCGAGACGACGCGGCCGGCGCCACGCTGAGCAGAGGACGAACGCGGCAGGGTGATGCCCACCTGAGCGTAGACGTAGGCGGTGAAGCCGGAGCAGTCGAAGCCGCCCGGGGTCGAGCCGCCGTGGACGTAGGGGGTGCCGACGTAGCGGTAGGCGATCGAAACGACCTTCGCGCCAACGCCGGAGGCGGGAGCCGAAGCGACGGGCGCCTGCTCCTGGGCTGCAGGGGCAGCCTGCTGACGCTGGCGGGCGGGCGCCTGACGCTCACTGGTGCGCGAGGCGCGAGCGGTCTCGCGCTCACCGGTCTGCTGCGGGGCGGCGGCGGGGCGAACGACGGGCTTGGGAGCCTTCTTCGCATCAACCTTGACGGCTGCGCCGGATTCCCAGGCGGCGTCCTTGGCGACCTCAACGGTCACCGGCGCGGCAAGGGCAGTCTTGGCCTGCTGGGAAATGTGAGTGGTATCGATCGTGGCCTGAGCGGCGAGCTCCGGGGTGGGAGCGGTCGCGGCGCCGGCGGCGGTAGCCACCATGGTCAGGGCCAGGCCAGAAGAGGCAGCAATAACAGTGCCCTTACGGGAATTGCCTGCCGTCAGTGCACCGGTGAGGTCTTTGACCGTAGAGAAAGCGGTGCGCGGGGCGCCGTATCGGGCCTTGCGAGAAGTTGCGGTCACGTCTTGTCTCCATGCCGACGAGGTGAGCTGTCGGGTGCGGGCGGAGTGCCCGGCGCTTTCGCGCTTTACCCCTAGGTTCTCGTATCTGAGAAAAGAACCAAATGGTGGTTCCCCCGTCCCCGCCAAACTGTCTTGTCCGATATCACCGAGCGGCGGCGAGGTTGGGCTCCGCCGGTGCCACTCATGGAGGAGGGTTCCACAAGCTGAAGTCGAGACTAGCCCCGTTGCCTCGCCTTGTCACGTTTCGGTTACGCCTGATGGGATACAGGGCCTCATCCCTAGGGATGATAGCTGTAGAGAAGCTACAAGGGTCAGCGGCGTTTGACGAAGATTGACCGCGAGATATTGTCGGGGACCTCCAGAACTACGTCAGAATTCGTGGCGCCCACTACGTGGATTCCGTCCTGTTCGCTGACAGTAATCTCAGCCCCAGGAAGGATTCCAGCTTCGGTAAAACGGGTCAACAACTCGATATCAACCTGCAGGGGTTCACCGATGCGTGCGACGGTCACGTGCTGCTCGTCTTCCCCCTTAATCTCGGTCAGGGGAAGCAGGCCCAGGCCCGCCGCGACGGCCGGGTCAGCGCCCACTTCGGGGATGGGGTTGCCGTAGGGGTCGGTGCCGGAGGAATCGAGGATCCCGAGGAGCTTGGCCTCGACCGTGTCGCTCATGACGTGTTCCCAGCGGCAGGCCTCGTCGTGCACGAGTTCCCACTCCAGTCCAATGACGTCGATGAGGAGTCGTTCGGCCAGGCGGTGCTTGCGCATGACGTCGCTCGCCTTGGCAAAGCCTTCATCGGAGAGGCGGATGATGCGATCCTCGTCGACGGTGAGCAGGCCGTCGCGCTCCATGCGGGCCACGGTTTGGGACACGGTGGGCCCGGAGTGGCCGAGGCGCTCGGCGATGCGGGCACGCAGCGGTGGCACGCCCTCTTCGAGCAGCTCGTAGACGGTCTTCAGATACATCTCGGTGGTATCGATGAGGTCTTTCACTGAGTGGTCCTTCCGTCCCGCGCGCCACGCAAACGTGCCATGGTCAAGACATGGATGATTCCGGCTTCGCTTCTGTCCCCTCAATCTTGCCTCATGACGGCAGGTTCGGCAGCGGTCCAACGCGAATTCGCCCCGAACAGCTCGCAAGCTTGTCGCGCGCACCGCTCGGAACCTCCCACCGGGCGGCTCCGGTGCGCAGCCTCGTCGGGGAGATCCGCGAGCGCCTGAGCGCGCTACTGAACGTGCCCGCGGGCTATGAGATTGTCCTTGGTAATGGCGGGGCGACGCTCGTCTGGGAGGCACTGACGTTTTCGCTCGTGCGCGAGCGTGCCGCGCACGCGGTGTTCGGGAAGTTTGGAGGCAAGTTCGCGGCGCTGACGGCATCGGCGCCGTTTCTCGCGGATTCGATCATCCACCACGCCGAGCCCGGCAGCTGGGTCGGGGTGTCCAGTGCCGATGACGCCGACGTGCTCGCCTTCGCTCACAACGAGACCTCCACGGGGGTGTGCTCACCGCTCGATCACGTCGGCGAACGCGACGCCGATCAGCTCGTCGTCGTTGATGCGACATCGATCGCCGGGGCGGTCGAGCTCGAGCTGGACGGTATCGATGCCTACTACTTCTCGCCACAAAAGGCGCTCGGCGCCGACGGCGGCCTGTGGTTCGCGATCCTCTCACCGGCCGCGATCGAGCGGATCAGCCAGGTGCGCCAAGGGCGCTGGATTCCGCCGATGCTCGACCTTGGGATTGCGCTGGAGAATTCTCGCAAGGACCAGACCTACAACACGCCCTCGGTCACGAACCTTGCGCTGATTGCTGACCAGCTGCGGTGGATCGAGGCCGAGGGCGGGTTGGGTGCGATCGAGCGGCATTGCCGGGCAATGTCGCAGGCGCTTTATGACTGGGCGGATGAGCACCCGCAGGCCTCGCCGTTTGTGGCTAGCAGCGAGTACCGCTCCCCCGTTGTCGCAACGATCGACCTGAGGGAGGTCGACGCTGAGGCGGTGCGTGCGGAGCTCGCCGAGCGTGCCGGCATCGTCGATATCGCGCCCTACCGCTCGCTGGGTCGTAACCAGGTGCGCATTGGGACGTTCCCTTCGGTTGCACTCAGCGACGTCGAGGCTCTTATCGCCTGGCTCACCTGGGCGCTTTCCGCGCTGCGCTCCTAGGCGCTTTGGAGCTGCTCTTCCTTCGCCCGGGAGGCGTTGAGCGTCGCGTCGCCCTCGATCTCCTCGGCGTGCGGCACGAGGTTCTCGGCGCGGCGCGCCGCGCGCTCACCCGGGCCGTCAATGTCGAGGTAGGGACGGTGCCAGTGGTAGTGCACCTCCACCCGCCAGTTGCGCTTGGCCCACAGCGCCGCACCCGCGGCGACGAGGATTGAGGCGATCGCGCCGATCCCGACGGACCAGCGGGCCGAGAACGTCTCCGCGATCCAGCCGACGAACGGTGAACCGATCGGGGTCGTACCCAGGAAGACGAGCGTGTACAGCGCCATGACGCGGCCGCGCATCGACGGCTCGGTCGACATCTGGATCGCGGTGTTCGCGGAGGTGATCATCGTCAGCGAGCAGAAGCCCACGGCGATGGAGGTCAGCAGGTAGAGCTCCCACGTCGGCGCCATGGCGTTGATGCCCGCGGCGATACCGAAGACAAACGCGGAGATAATGACGAGTCGGACGCGCGGCTGGCTGCGGCGTGCCGCGACAAGGGCGCCACCGACGGAGCCGATCGCCATGACGGAGCCGACGATGCCGTAGCCGGTTGCTTCCCGGCCGAAGACCTCGGTCGCCATGACCGCGCTCGTGAGCTGGAAGTTCAACCCGAGGGCGGAGACGACGCCCGCGACGATCATGATGACCATGATGTCGGTGCGGCGCTTGACGTAGCGCAGGCCGTCCATGACCTGCCCCTTGGTGCGCGGCGCCTTGGGCAGTTCCCGCAGCTCGCTCTTGCGCATGATCATGAGCGCGCCGATCGTGGCGGCAAACGAAACCGCGTTAATCAGGAAGACCCAGCCCGTGCCGACGGCGGCAATGAGAATGCCGGAGACGCCAGGGCCGATGAGGCGCGCCGCGTTGAACGACGTCGAGTTCAGCGCAACAGCGTTCGGCAGCGAGGAGGAGGGCACCATTTCGCCGACGAAGATCTGGCGCGCGGGGGCATCGATCGCAGCGATCGCGCCGAGCACAAGAGCAAGCACGTAGATGTGCCAGAGCTGGGCGTGTCCGCCAAGGACCAAGATGCCCTGGACGAGGGCCGTCAGCCCCATGCCCGCCTGCGTCCATATGAGGAGCTTGCGACGGTTGCACCGGTCGGCCAGGACGCCCGCGAGCGGGGTAAGCACGAGCAACGGAGCAAACTGCAGTGCCGTGACAACACCGACGGAAAAGCCCGAGCCGTCGGTCAGGACGCGCAGGACCAGCCAGTCCTGCGCAATGCGCTGCATCCAGGTGCCGACGTTTGCGACGAGGGCACCAATGAACCAGATGCGGTAGTTATGGAAAGAAAGGGATTGGAAAGTCTTGCTCATCGCTCCACCATTTTCAGCAAGAGTTCAGCAGCTTCACGCATCGCGTCGCGCTGCTTCGGGTCAAGTTCGTTGAGTGCGGCGGTCAGCCAGGCCGTGCGGCGGCGACGCACCGTATTGAGAATTTCGCTGCCCTCGTCCGTCAGGCCCACCAGAACTTGGCGGCGATCGGAGGGGTGCGGTCCACGCTGGACGTATCCCGCCTCGTCGAGGCCCGCAACGGTTCGGGTCATCGAGGGCGGCTGGACCTGTTCTTGTTCGGCAAGTTCACCCGGCGTCATCGGCCCGTGTCGATCCAGGGAGGCCAAGACGCAGAACTGCGACTGGGTGATATCCGCGGCGCTTTGTGCTTCAAAGCGCAGCCGGCGGGCCGTGCGGTGAACGGCTACCCGCACCAAGGTGGTCAGGTCATCTTCTTGCGGCCCAAACGGCACGCCAATAACCGCATCTGCCTGGGGAAAGGTCTCGTCAGTCGGTGTCGCAGTCATCATTTAGTCCAAGGTGAAATCTCAATAACACCCTTAGCTTAGCTCATTACCTAAGCTAACGATAGATGACAACGGTCACCTTTTCAGCCAAAGGTCGCCTTTTTACCTTGATTCATCCGACCCGATGATGACGCGTCACCGACTTTCCTTTACTTTTATGCAATGAACGAGCCGCCATCCCCTGGCGGGCATGGCGGCTCGAGTCGGAGCGGTAGCGGTTACGGCGCCGTTGTTTGTGCCGCAGCGCGCTGCTGGACCCAGCGGTACAGACCGAGGATCACGACAACGAATGCCGCAACGCCCAGCCAATTCGCGACGGTCTGGAAGCCATCACCAACGATCGCCAGCGGCGTCTCGGAACCGGTCGCGGCAATGACACCGGCCAGGAGCACGCCGAAGAGGCTCTCACCTACGATGAGGCCCGTTGCCACAAGGATGCCGAGGCGCTTGGCGTGCTCGGGTCGCGCGGTGCGGGCGGCCCAGCGGTCGTAGAACAGGCCGAGGACGGCGCCGACCGGGATGATGAGCGTGAGGTCCATCGGAAGGTACATGCCCATACCGACGGCCAGCGGCGGCAGCGCCCACTTCTTCTTCGTCGTGCCGCCGAGGACCTCGTCGATCACGATGACGCCGATACCGATGAGGGCTCCGAGCCCGATGAGCCCCCAGTTCAGGTCCCCGCCGAGCACGCCCTTGACCAGGGAGGAAATGAGCGAGGCCTGCGGCGCAGCGAGCGCGTCAGGGCCGGCATCGGGGGCACCGGCGAAACCGAAAGCCGTATTCATGAGGCCAAGAACGGGCGGGATCACGACCGAACCGAAGAGCACACCAATGACGAGGGCGACCTGCTGCTTCCAAGGCGTGGCGCCCACGAGCTGGCCAGTCTTCAGGTCCTGCAGGTTGTCGTTGGAAATCGTCGCGACACCGAAGACGACGGCGGAGACGAACAGCGTGAAGGCCACGAGCGAGGTGATCTCGTTCGGGTTGTGGCTGTGCACCGTCTTAATGAGCAGCGCCGCGGTGATGGCGACGAGGATGCCGACGCCGGAGATCGGGCTGTTCGAGGCGCCGATGAGGCCCGCCATGTAACCACACACGGCAGCGATGACGAGGCCGATGAGCAGGATGTAGATGACGGCGATCGCCACGAGCCCAACGGAGTTGTGTGCGAGCGGGGTGTCCTGGACGAAGAGCCACAGCAGCACACCGATCGGCAGCATGGAGGCGAGCGTCGTTCCGATGACGACCGTCATCGGCAGGTCGCGCTCGGTGATCTCGACGTGGCCGCCCTGGCGGCGGGCGCGCGTGGACTCGAAGGCCTCCTTGATGCCGCGCGTAATCGGCGAGATGAGCTTGATGAGCGTCCAGATCGCGGCGATCGCGATCGCGCCGGCGCCGATGAAACGCACGTCGTGTGCGAAGGCGGTGGAGACGGCATCGGTGATGTCACCGGTCGCGGGCAGCGTGCCGGCCGAACGCATCGGCAGCAGGATCCCGTAGGAGATAATCATGCCGACGATCATCGCGATACCGACCGTCACGCCAACGAGGTGGCCAACGCCGATGAGCGCGAGCGACAGGCTCGCCCCAAACAGGGTGCCACCCGAGCCGATCCGGAAGGCCGTACCAATCGAGTTCGCCACGACCTTCAGCGCCGCACCCAGCGACATTGCGGCGGCCGCGAGCGAACCGGCGATGATGACGCGCAGCCCCTGCTGGTTGTCCTCGGCCGCGCCCTCGGTATCGCCCACTCGCAACACTTCGGCGGCGGCCACGCCCTCGGGATAGGGCAGGTCCGATCCCGTCACCATCGCGCGACGCAGCGGGATCGAATACATGACGCCAAGGATGCCGCCGAGCGCGCACAGCGCGGCGGTCGTCCAGTACGGGAATCCGGTCCACCAGCCGACGATGACAAGGCCCGGCAGCACGAAGATGATCGCGGATAGCGTTCCCGCCGCCGAGGCAATCGTCTGGACAATGTTGTTTTCGACGACGGAATGCTGCGCGAAGAAGCGCAGCACCGCCATGGAGATGACCGCGGCGGGGATCGATGTCGCGAAGGTCAAACCGACCTTCAAGCCGAGGTAGACGTTCGCGGCGGTGAACACCAGCGTGATGATTCCACCGAGGATAATCCCGCGGATGGTGAGTTCCCGGACGGGCGATGTGGTGGTGTCAGATGACAACGGAGTCTCTTTTCCAGAGGGAAGACGGAAACAATCAGTTCAGGCTACTACCGCAAAGTGCCGGCACCAGGGGCTTTTTTCCCCGGATGCCGGCACTGGCAGCAGCGTTACACGCCCAGTAAGCCCTGCAAGGGACCAAGGACGAAGTAAAGGACGAACAGCAGGGAGACGATCCACATGAGCGGATGGATCTTCTTCACCTTGCCGAGCGCCAGCTCGATGATCAGATAGGTGACGAACCCGGCGCCGATGCCGACCGTAATGGAGTAGGCAAACGGCATGAGGGCAATCGTCAGGAACGAGGGGATCGCGATCTCGGGGCGGTGCCACTCGATCTCGGTCACCTGGGTCATCATGAGGAATCCGACCGCGACGAGCGCAGTCGATGCGGCCTCGGAGGGCACGAGCTCGACGAGCGGCGCGAGGAACATCGACAGCAGGAACAAGATGCCCGTGACCGTCGTCGCGAGGCCCGTACGGGCACCCTCTCCGACGCCCGCCGAGGACTCGACATAGCTCGTCGCCGAGGAGACGCCACCCATGCCGCCGGCGGCGGCGCCGATGGAGTCCACGACGAGGATCTGGCGGGTGCGCGGCGGGTTGCCTTCCTTATCGAGCAGGTCGGCTTCGCCACCGATCGCGACCATCGTGCCCATGGTGTCGAAGAAGTCGGCGAGCATGAGCGAGAAGACCAGCAGGATGACCGCGAGGAAGCCGATCTTGCCGAAGGCCCCAAACAGGTCGAACTGGCCGATCGTGGAGAAGTCCGGCAGCGAGACCGGGGAGCCATCCAGCGCGGGGACCGTCAGGCCCCAGCCCGTCGGGTTCTCCTCGGACTTCGGGCCAAGCTGGGCGATCGCCTGAACGATGATGCCGAGGACGGTCGCAGTGAGGATACCAATGAGGATCGCGCCGCGGACCTTGCGAACCATGAGGACGATCGTGACGAGCAGGCCGACGACGAAGATGAGCGCGGGCCATCCGGCCAGCGAACCATTGATGCCGAGCTGCAGCGGGGTGCCGCCGGGGCGGACGATGCCGGCGTTGACCAAGCCAACAAGCGCAATGAACAGGCCGATACCCACAGAAATGGCCGTCTTCATCTGGGCGGGAACCGCCCGGAAGACCGCCTCGCGGAATCCGGTAAGCACCAGGACGAGAATGATGATGCCTTCCCAGACGATCAGGCCCATCGCCTCCGCCCAGGTCAGGCCGGTGGCCGCCACGAGGGTGAAGGCGACCATGGCGTTCAGGCCCATGCCCGAGGCGAGCGCCAGCGGGAAGTTCGCCCAGACGCCCATGAGAATCGACAGCAGGCCGGCAATGAGAGCCGTGCCGGCCGCGATCGCCGGGATGTTAGCTTCCGCGCCGCGGCCGAGAAAGCCGCCAGCGGAGTCCATGCCCGACAGGATGATGGGGTTCAACACGAGAATGTAGGACATCGCGAAGAAGGTCACGAGGCCCCCACGGATCTCCCGGCTGATGGTGGAGCCACGCTGGGAGATCTGGAAGAAGCGATCAAGAGTGCCGGCGAAGCCGGAGTGCTGAGGGGTGGTGACAGGTGCGTTCACGAAAGGAATGGTCCCACACTTTTCGCTCACCTCCGGCACACTGGGGGCAAGAGAAAACCCTGCGGAAAGGCCCCTCATGAAGATCTTGGTTCCCGGCGATGTCGCTCTTGACTTAGACCTTCCCCAGGACGAGGTCGTTTTATACACCTTTGGTGAGCCCATTGCTGAACAACACCGTGATGCTGACGTCATTGTGATGTGGGGTTTTGGTCACCGTTGGTTGAACGAAATTTTGCCGACCCTGCCCGACTTAAAACTCATCCAAACGCTTGCCGCTGGGCCCGATGCGCTCTTGGCCTCCGGTGCCGTCCCGCCCGGTGTTGAGATCACGACGGGTCGAGGTTTTCACGACCGCACGGTCGCCGAGCACACCCTCATGCTCACCCTGGCGCTCGTCCGCCACCTTCCGCTGTCCCTGCAGGCTCAGGAAGAGCACCGGTGGGCCACCGAGATCACCGGCAGCCAGCCGCTGCATCCCGAGGGCAAGATCACGACCCTGATTGATGCGCGTGTCCTCATTTGGGGCTTCGGCTCGATCGGGACCCAGATCGCCAAAGTCCTGGAGGTCTTTGGCGCCAAGGTGCGCGGCGTTGCCCGCAGTGCAGGCGACCGCGCGGGCTTTCCCGTCGTGGCCGAGGGCGATATCGATTCCGAGCTGGCTGAGACCGACATTCTCATCATGGTGCTGCCGACCAGCGAGTCGACCGCCGACGCCCTCGATGCCCGCCGACTCGCCCTGCTGCCGAAACACGCTCTTGTCGTGAACGTCGGTCGCGCGACTACGTGGGATGAGGATGCCATCATGGCCGCACTACGCGGCGGTGAGATCGCGGGCGCCGCCACCGACGTGACGCGCGAGGAGCCGCTGCCAGCGGACTCGAAGTTGTGGGATACCCCGAATCTCATCATCACGCCGCATTCGGCTGGTGGTCGGCCCGATAACCCCGAGCCGACCATTCGCGACAACGTCGAGGCCATTCGTCGCGGTGAGCTCGACCGGCTCATCAATCGGGTCGAGCGCTAGTCCAGGAGCCCGGCCGCGCGCCGGGTGCCGCGCGAGGCGTGCACGCTCCAGCGCGGCACCCACTTGGCCTGCGCGGCCGAGGAGACCACCGACATTCCGCCCATGACCCAGATGCCGGCGGCGAGCGAGCCGAGGAACGCTCCCCCGGTCAGGATGGCGGGACCGAGCACGCCGCCGAAGTCGGAAAATAGTCGCCACACGCCAAGGAACTGACTTCGCCCTTCGCTGGGGGCGACGTCCGCACCGAGGGTCATGAGGATGCCAGAGGAGATGCCGTTGCCAAGGCCTAGGACGATCGCGGCGATGCTGACGGAGATCACGGTCGTGGTGAACGGCAGCGCGATAAGCGCGCCGCCCATAATGATCATCGCGGGAATCCCGACCCAGAGCCGTCCCATGGTGTCCATGAGCTTGCCGGCCGGATAGAACAAAAGCATGTCGGCGGCATTGGCGATACCGAAGACGATCGAGGTCGTCTCCGGCGAGATCCCAAGGTGTTCGGTCCACAGCGGCAGCACGTTGATGCGCGCGGCCCGCACCGAACCAATGAGGAGCACCGCGATCCCGAGGGTGGAGAACACCGGCCAGAATTTGCGGAAAATCTCGGTCATCGGGACGGCGGGCTTGTCCTTGACGGCGGCCAGGCGCTGACGCATGCCCGGGGTTTTCACGCCCTTTTCGGAGCCGAAGACCGCCACGAAGATCATCGCGATGAGCGTGGAGATCACCGCGAGCGCGTAGACCGCGTGCAGGCTGGAGAGTTTGATGACCGCGGCGCCCGCGAACGGCCCAATGAAGTAGCCGACGCGGTGAATCCCGCCGAGGGTCGACATCACGCGGGCCCGGCGCAGCGGGTGGGTGATCTCGGTCAGATAGGACTGGCGCGCAAGAAAGTAGGAGGAGGACGCACCTCCGATCAGCAGCACCGAACAAATAAGCAGGACGGGATTCGTGGCGAGCCCGGCGCCAATGAACCCGAGGATCGCGACGACGGAGGCCGCGAGCATCGCGGCCCGGTCCCCCACGCGCGCGGCGATCGCGCCCGCGGGCACGTCCATGAGGATCTGGCCGATGGCGAGCACCGTGACGAGGAAGGCCGCACCGCCAAGCGAAAACCCGACGTCGGTGGCGGTCGCCACAATGATCGGAATGACCGCACCGGCGCCAAGTTCGAAAAAGATCGTCGGGACGAAGGTTCCCAGCACCACGGTCCGCATGGGAAACATGGGACCGGTCGGCAGACCGATATCGCGAGTCACGACTCGCTGAGCGTGAAGGGTTCGAGATCGAGTTCGTCGATGACCGGCTCGGATTGCTGCCAGTCGCCGCTGCGGGCCGGAATATCGGTTTCGGAATGGGCGCCACAGCCGTGATCCAGGCTCACGACGCGGCCGTCATCGGAGGACCACTCGTTGGCGCAGACCCCAAACATGTGCCGGGTGGATCCGGAGAGCTTCAGCAGGAAACCGCAGGTGCCGCACTTGGCCTTGGCGCGCCGCGCGGAGGAGGTGTTGGGACCACCGGGGCCGGCGTACCAGCGTTCGGCGGCCGCCGCCCGGCCGGCGGGCGACAGGACGCGCTTGCGGCCGAGCCCCATCTCGTCGAACTCGGTATCGGCTTCCTCGTCCGCGGCCTGGGCGAGCTCGGCATCGCTTTGCTCGACGAGGCGCTCATCGTGCGGGACGTAGGGCAGGGTGTCGCCGGGGCGAACGTCCTCGGGACGCAGGCGCTGCGCGTAGGGAACCCACGGCGGGGCCAGCAGCGAATCGGGGCCGGGCTGCAGCGCGACCTCGCAGATCGTTGCGGCGCGACCGCGCGGGACGCGGGTGAGGGTGACGGCCCAAAACCAGCCGCGGTAGCCCGGATCGGTGCAGGCAAAGCGGTGGGTGCCGAGCCGCGTGTCCTCCATGTCGAAGGCGGCATGCTCGCCGACTTTGTCTTCACCCGCGAGGTCGACGGCCGCCGCGCGGGCGACGTCGATCGCGCCGGCGAGCGTCTTATCGATCGGGGTCTTCTTAGCTGGTGAGCTCATCTATAACTACCTAGTTACGCATCAAAATCATCGGCCACCGCGCGCAGGACCTGGGCGAGCTTGTGGCCATGCTCCGGGTAGCGGCCGCGGCGCAGCGCGTTGGAGGAGGCGTCGAGCATCCGAATGAGGTCCTCGACGATCGGCACCATCTCGGTGGGCTTGCGGCGCAAATTGCGCGAGACGGAGGGGACGGGTTCGGGGAGTTCGACGAACATGGCCTGGGGGCCGCGCCGGCCATCGGCGATGGAATACTCGAGTTTTGCTCCGGCTCGCAGGGTGGTCACGCCCTCGGGTAGCGCTGAGGCGTGCAGGAACACTTCCTGGCCGTCATCGCCGGTGATGAACCCGAAGCCCTTATCGGCATCGAACCACTTGACCTTGCCACTGGGCATGGCGCTATCCTCCCCACGGTTGTTCCGCTTATGAATGCACAAGCTCCCCTATTCTATCGGGACAATAGCCGCCGTGCTTACGGCCGTGCGCGGGTGAGGACCTCCCGCGCGAAGCCGCTCGCCAGCGCGCGACCCAGCGCGGCGATCGCCTCGTCGTGGGCGGCGAGCTCGGCCAAGACCGCCGCCGAATCCACCTCGGGGTAATTCTCCGTCCAGCCCGCTATGAGCTTCGGGCTCGCCTCCGGATGGAACTGGACGCCGAGGCCGCTCCCGATCCGAAACGCCTGGAGGTAGTCGGCCGAGTGGGCGAGCGCCTGCGCGCCCTCGGGCAGGCGCGTCACAGCATCGGAGTGCATCGAGGCCGCGGCGGTGAGGTTCGCTGCCACCGCCTCACCAAGGATCGGATCGGCCGCGGCCTCCTCACTCCACGACACCTCGATCGCGCCCAGTTCCCGACCCGCCGGATGGGAGATCGTCACCTCGCCGCCGGTCGCGACGGCGAGCAGCTGGTGGCCGAGGCAGATCCCGAGAACCGGAATGTCCTCGGCGACGGCATGGGCGATGAGGTCGCGAGTCGCGGGCAGATGCGGCGCCACGTCATCGGCATAGGCATTGGCCTCCCCACCGAGCACGATGAGGCCCGCGCCGGGCCGAGCAGGGATTGCGTCGTGGCGGCCGCTGACGACCTGCAGTTCGAGGTCTTCCTCTCCGCCAAGCCAGTCGGCGAAGCGGGCGAGGGGCACATCGTCGTCGTGTTGGATGACGGTTACGGGAAGTGTCACGCTCGTGAGCTTAGCGCTGAATCGGTCCCGATAGTGTTGCGGCTCATAGTTCTGCTCGGGATGATGGAAGCGTGAAGAAATTGCTGACGACGACGGCGATCGGCGCCTTTGGCCTGATCGTGCTTGCCCCGGTGCTGCCGGCCCACGCGGTGAGCGAAGCACCCGCGGGGGCTATCAGTGTGGGCTTCGAGGCTCCCGAGCGCCTGCCCGAACGCATCACGGACCACGCCGGGGTGCTGTCCGCGGCGCAAAAGACGGACCTGACCAACCAGATCGGGAAGCTGCGCGAGGAGCACGGCGCCGATCTGTGGGTCGTGTTCGTTCATACCTTTGACGGGATCAGCCGCGAGCAGTGGGCGGATCGCACTGGCCAGCTGTCCGACCTCGGCGAGGACCAGTACCTGCTGGCCGTCGCCGTGCAGGATCGCAACTTCCAGTTGGCCCGCCACCGCAACGCCGAGCTGTCATCCTCGCAGATCGCTTCGATCGCGAACTCCGATGTCAGCGGCGCGCTGTCGCGCAATGACTGGGCCGGCGCCGTTAGCGGGGCGGTCAGCGGCATCAACTCGGCGCTCACGCCCGGCTTCCCGGTGCTGCCCGTCGCCGCCCTTGGCGCGGGCGGGCTCGCGCTCGCCGGTTACGGGGTCTCACGGGCACGGAAGAAGGGCAAGGAACGCCAGCAGCGCGCGACGACGCTGCGCGGCCTCGCCCAACAGGCCGGATCGGCCCTCGTCGACGTCGACGACGCGATCCGCGGCGCCCGCGACGAATTGGGCTTCGCGCAGGCGGAGTTCGGCCTCCAGCAGACCGACGAATTCACCTCCTCCCTCACCCAGGCCGAGAAGCTGCTCGCGCAGGCCTTCGCCATCCAAAAGTCGATCGATGATCCGGCCGCGGCAGGCCAACTCAGCGAGGCCGAGACGATGGACCGCTACCGCGAGATCCTCGATCTGACCGACGAGGCCCGCTCGAGCGTGGAGGAACACCTCAAGCAGTTCTCCGAGTTGCGCAACATGCAGTCCCGCGTCGAGTCCGTGCTCGCGGAGCTCACCACGCGCGAGACCGAAGTTCGCTCCCGGCTGGAGGGCACGCGCTCGATCCTTGCGACGCTGTCCAACCGCTACCCGGCGAGCGCTCTCGCGTCCTTCGTCGGCAACCCGCAGCGCGCCAAGGACTTCCTGGACACCGCCCGCCACGCCATTGGGGCCGGCCGAGAGCGGGTGGAAAAGAACGACCGCGCTTCGGCCGTCGTCCAGGCGCGCCTCGCCGAGGGCGCCATCTCGCAGGCCGCCGAGCTCCTGGAAGTCGTCGGCCGCGCGGATACCGAGATCGCCGAGGCGGCCAAGCGCCTGCCCGCGGCCATTGCCTCGATCAGCTCGGACCTGAAGGACGCGGATCGGCTGCTGCCCGACCGCACGACGCTCGCCCCGGAACGCAAGGGCGCGCAGGCCGCGATCTCGCTCGGGCATGAAGCCCAGCAGCGCCAGGGCGATCCCGTCGGCGCACTCAATGCCCTGACAAGCGCCGAGGACGCGATCGACCGCGCGCTCGAGCCCTACCGCGCCGCGGAAGAGCAGCAGCAGCGCGCCGAACGCAATCTCGCCGATCGCCTCGGCCAGCTCGATAGCCGGCTGCGTCACCTGGACGGCCTGCTGCAGACCCACCGCGCCCGCATCGGTTCGCGTGCCCGTTCGATGTTCACCGAAGCGGTGGACCTGTCCGAGCGCGCGCATTCGCTGGCCAGCACCGATCCCGTCCAGGCGGTGCAGGTCGCCTCGGCCGGAATCCAAAAGATCGATGCCGCGACCCGCATCGCCCAAACCGACCTGTCCTCGGGCGCCAACCTCGGCGGCCCCTGGCGGGATCCCGCGCGGCCTCCCGGCTGGGACCCCGATGACTGGGACGACTGGGGCGGCGGCCGCTCACGGCGCGGCGGCGGCGGAGACATCCTCGGCCAGGTCATCGCCGGCCAGGTGCTCGGCAACATCCTTGGCGGCATGCTCGGCGGTGGCCGAGGCGGCGGCGGTTTCGGCGGAGGCGGCTTCGGCGGAGGCGGCGGCTTCGGCGGGGGCGGCGGCTTCGGTGGCGGCGGAGGCGGCGGCGGCCGGTTCTAGCCCATAGATATAGCGCAGATCACTTCGACCTTCTACCATCAATAGTGACCACGAGGTCGCACTCCTGAAAGGACACCCCATGGCAGAGAAGCAGACCATCCTCGGCCGTATTGCCCAGCTCACTCGGGCGAATATCAACGCCATCCTCGACCGCGCGGAAGATCCTCAGAAGATGCTGGATCAACTCGTGCGCGATTACACGAACTCGATTCGCGAGGCCGAAGAAGCCGTTGCCGTCACGATCGGTAACCTGCGTCTTGCCGAAAAGGACTATGAGTCCGACAAGGCCGAAGCTCGCGACTGGGGCAACAAGGCTCGCTCCGCGGCCACCAAGGCCGAAGAACTTCGCAGCGCCGGCGATAGCGATGGCGCCGAGAAGTTCGACAAGCTCGCCCGCATCGCGATCACCAAGCAGATCAACGCCGAGAACGAGGTCAAGGCCGCAGAGCCGATGATCACGCAGCAAAACGAGGTCGTCGACAAGCTCAAGGACGGCCTCGTCCAGATGAAGTCGAAGCTCGATGAGCTGAAGTCCAAGCGCGATCAGCTCGTGGCCCGCCAGAAGTCCGCTGAGGCCCAGTCCCGCGTGACCGATGCGATCTCCTCGATCAACGTGCTCGACCCGACGACGGAAATCTCCCGCTGGGAAGAACAGGTCCGTCGCGAAGAAGCCCGCGTCGCCGGCAAGCAGGAAATCGCTGGCGCCTCCCTGGAGTCGCAGTTCGCGGAGCTGGAGGATTCCAACACCAACGCCGAGATCGAGGCTCGCCTCGCGGCCCTGCGCGGCGAGCCGACCCCGCAGATCACCTCCGATCAGGAAGCCGAGGTCGTCGACGACGTCGAATTCGTCGAGGATCACGACGATGAGGACTACGCGCAGCGCGCCCGGAAGTACTCGAAGGACTCCTTCGGTTCTTCCGGCCAGGCCACCGGCCACTAACTGACACATTCAGCGGCGGGTTCCGGACACCGGGGCCCGCCGCTGAGCTTTGCCCACTACGCTAGAGCCTATGGAAAACAATGAAACGACCTATTTGTTAATCGATGGCGAGAACATCGACGCCACCCTCGGGATGTCGGTCCTGAACCGCCGCCCGCACCCCGATGAGCGGCCCCGCTGGGACCGTATTTTGACCTACGCCGATTCTCGCTTCGGGCGCGATGTGCGCGCCCTGTTTTTCCTTAACGCCACCTCCGGGCAGATGCCCATCAGCTTCGTCCAGGCCCTCATTGCTATGGACTACCGCCCGATCCCTCTGGCCGGGACCGGCACCGAAAAGGTCGTCGACGTCGGCATCCAACGCACCCTGGAGGCGCTCGCCGATCGCGGCCCCGCCCACGTGCTGCTCGCCAGCCACGACGGCGACTTCATCCCGCAGGTCGAGGCGCTGCTGGAAATCGGTTCGCGCGTCGGCGTGCTGTGCTTCCGCGAATTCTTGAACGCCGAACTCGCCGCCCTCGTCGACCAGGGCCTGGAAATCTACGACCTGGAAGCCGACGTGCAAGCCTTCCAGGTGGCGCTGCCGCGCGTGAAGATCATTTCGCTTGAAGACTTCCACCCCGAGGACTTCCTCTAAGCCGCAAGGAGCATCCCATGACAGCCACGCTCGGCGCCCGCCCGCACACCATCACCGAGGTGCGGATCGTCGGCGCCCCGAACGCCGAAGCCGTCGACGTCAGCCTAGAAGGCGGCGCGATTGCCGCGATCACGCCGGCCGGCGAGCAGGCGCCCGCGGGCGAGGTGCTCGCGGGCGAGGGCGCCTACCTCAGCCCCGGGCTGTGGGACGCGCACGTGCACTTCGGGCAGTGGGCCGCGACCTTCACGCGCCTCGACCTCTCGGGCGCGAGCGATGCGCGCGCGTGCGCCAGGCTGCTCGCCGCGGAGGCAGACTCCAATCCGCCGCCGCGCAGCGGGGCCGTCATTGGCATGAGCTACCGGGGCGCGCTGTGGGACCCGGCTCCCACGACGAGCCTGCTCGATGAGGAGACGGGCGAGGTGCCCGTCATCGCGATTAGCGCCGACTACCACTCGGCGTGGCTGAACTCGGCCGCGCAGCGCCTGTTCGACCTACCCTGGCGCGAGGAGCCCGTGCAAGAAACCGAATGGTTCGACCTGCTGCCCCGCATCGACGCGCTACCGGCCGCCGACCCGGACGCCGGTCTGCGCGCGGCACTCGCCGATGCGGCCAGCCGAGGCGTCGTCGGCATCACCGATGTCGACTTCGCGCCGAACTTCGACACCTGGCCTGAGCGCGTGGCCCGCGGTTTGAACGCCCTTCACGTGCGAACCGGGTTCTATGCCGGCGACCTCGAAACCGTCATCGCGCGGGGCCTTGCGACCGGCAATGAGCTCACGGCGGACGGCCAGGTGCGGCTCGGGCCGCTGAAAATCATCTCCGACGGCTCCCTCAACACGAAGACCGCCTACTGCTTCGATCCCTACCCCGGCGGCGGCCACGGTGTCCTCTCGGTTCCGCCCGACGAGCTCGAGCGCCTCGCCCGGCGTGCCCACGAGCACGGTATCGCCCTCGCGATCCACGCCATCGGCGATCACGCGAACGCGCTCGCGCTCGACGTCTTCGCCGCAACGGGGGCGACCGGCTCCATCGAGCACGCCCAGCTCATACGCCGCTCGGACATCCACCGGATGGCCGAGCTCGGCGTCACAGCCTCGATCCAGCCCGCCCACCTGCTCGATGACCGCGAGGTCGCCCACGAGCTGTGGCCCGGCAAGACGCCCTACCAGTTCACGACGCTGTCCAAGGCAGGCGTCACCCTCGCCCTCGGCTCCGACGCCCCCGTCGCGCCCCTGGACCCGTGGCTCGCGATCGCCGCCGCCGTCGGGCGCGGCGAGCCCGCATGGCAGCCGGCCGAGCGTATGAGTCCCGCGAGCGCCCTGTTTTCCTCGGTCGCCGGCGCCGGCCGGCCCCGGGTGGGCAGCCCCGCCGACCTCGCCCTACTCGCCGCCGATCCGCTCGCGCCCGGCATCACCGCGGCCGCCCTGCGCGAGATGAGCGTGCGCGCCACGCTGCGTGCGGGCGAGGTGACCTTCGCGGCGTAACCAAGCGGTGAGATAATGGACGGCATGACTGACTTCATCGCCGATCTCGCTGACTTCATTACCGCCTCGCCCTCCTCCTACCACGCCGCCGACGAAATCGGCCGGCGCCTATCCGAGGCCGGGTTCACGCGGCACAGCGAATCCGATGCGTGGGACGCCTCCCCCGGCGGCCACTACCTCATCCGCGACGGCGCGCTCATGGCCTGGGTCGTGCCAGAGGGCGCCGATGCCTCGAGTGCCTTTCGCATCGTGGGCACCCACACCGATTCGCCGTCGGTCAAGCTCAAGCCCATCCCCGCGATCTCGCGATACGGCTGGCAGAGCGTCGGCGTGGAAATCTACGGCGGCCCGCTGCTGAACTCCTGGCTCGATCGCGACCTCGCCTTCGCCGGCCGCGTCGTCGATGCCGACGGCGCCGTCCACCTCGTGCGCACCGGGCCCGTCGCCCGCATCCCGCAGCTCGCGATCCACCTCGACCGCCAGATCTCCGCCGACGGCCTCAAGCTCAACAAGCAGCAGCACACCGCCCCGATCTACGCCGTCGGGGACGAGGACGCCGATATCCTCGACGTCATCGCCCGCACCGCCGGCCTGCGCGCCGGAAATATCACCGGCCACGACATCTACGCGATCGACACCCAGCCGCCCGCCGTCATCGGCGCGAACGAGGACCTGTTCGCCGCGGGCCGGCTCGATAACCTCTCCTCGACCCACGCGGCGCTGTGGGCGCTTGAGCATCTCGCCGATCACACGCGCGACATCCTCGTCTTTGCCGCCTTCGATCACGAGGAGGTCGGCTCGGCCACCCGCTCCGGTGCCGCGGGCCCGATCCTCGCCGACGTCCTTACCCGCACCGCGGCGGCGCTCGGCGCATCCAGTGACGAGACCGCTGCAATACTCACCCGCTCCGCGCTGCTGAGCGTGGACGCCGGGCACGCCGTCCACCCCAACTACGCCGACCGCCACGACCCGGACAACCGCCCGCTGCTGAACGCCGGCCCCGTCTTAAAGGTCAACTCCCAGCAGCGCTACGCCACCGACGCGATCGGAATCTCGATGTGGCAGCGCGCCGTCGCCGCCGCCGGCATCGACTCCCAGGTCTTCGTCTCCAACAATGCGATGCCCTGCGGCTCGACAATCGGCCCGATCTCGGCCACCCGCCTGGGCCTCACCACCGTCGACGTCGGCGTCCCGCTGCTGTCGATGCACTCCGCGCGCGAACTCGCCGGCACGAAGGACCTGCCCGCCCTCGCCAGCGCCATCTCCGCGTTCTACACCACGATCGAGCTGTAAAGGAGCGCCATGCGCGAGACCGACGAAGCCAAACCCCGCCTCCTCGTCGTCGACGACGAACCGAATATCCTCGATCTGCTCGCCGCCTCGCTGCGGTTTGCGGGCTTCGAGGTGGACACCGCAGCCGACGGCAACGCCGCCCTGCACCTGGCACGCACGACGAGTTTCGACCTCATCGTGCTCGACGTCATGCTGCCCGATATGGACGGCTTCACCGTCATCCGGCGCCTGCGCAGCGCCCGCATCGAGGTACCCGTGCTGTTTTTGACCGCGCGCGATGACGTCGCCGATAAGCTCACCGGCCTGCAGGAGGGCGGCGATGACTACGTCACGAAGCCATTCTCGCTGGAGGAGGTCGTCGCCCGCATCAACGCCGTGCTGCGCCGCACCCGCCCGATCCTCGACGACGACTCGCGCCTGACCTACGCCGATCTCGTCCTGAACGACGACACGCACGAGGTCCACCGCGGCGGCGTCCTCATCGATCTGTCGCCCACCGAGTTCAAGCTGCTGCGCTACCTCATGATCAACGCCGAACGCGTCGTCTCCAAGTCGCAAATCCTGGACCACGTCTGGGAGTACGACTTTATGGGCGATGCGAACATCGTCGAGTCCTATATCTCCTACCTGCGCCGCAAGGTCGAGATGCCGGACGCGCCCACCCTCATCCACACCCGCCGCGGCGTCGGCTACATGCTGCGAGCGGAGGAGGCCAGGCAGTGAGCGGCATCCAGCCGCGCACGAGCCGGTTTGAGGAGATTCCGCTTTCCACCCGGCTCGTGACGACGTTCGCCGTGCTGCTGAGCTTCGGCCTGTTCGTCGCCTTCCTCGTCACGAGCTCGATCCTGCGCTCCTCGCTGCTCACCCAGCTCGACGTCCAACTCGCGACGACGGCCAACTCCCTGCAGGCCTCGCCCGCGCAGTGGCTCGACCAGCAGCGCAGCGACGAACAACTGCCGAGCCAGTATTTCATCCAGGTCGATCTCGTCGACGGCCGCTCCAGCCAGCTCGTGCGCGAGGACACCGTCAATGAGTTCGGCAGCCCGACGATCGCCGAGCTCGACTCCCAATCGCGCGCCACGAGCCGCCAGGCCGTGACCGTGCCGAATCAGGAAAGCGGCGGGCCGTGGCGCGTCTACCAGGTGCCGCTGTATAACCAGGCGACGCAGTCCGTGATCGGGGTGCTCTCCGTTGCGCTACCGACGGCGAGCGTGCTGCGCCCGCTGGAGGATTCCATCGGGCTGCTCGTCGGCACCTCCATCCTGCTCGTCGTCATCGGCGGCCTCGTCTCCTGGCTCGCGATCCGCCGCCACCTCAACCCGCTACGCGAGATCGAAGCGACGGCCGGCGCGATCGCCGCCGGGGACCTGTCCCGGCGTATCCGGCCCCGGCCCCCGACGACGGAGGTCGGCTCGCTCGCCCAATCGCTCAACGTCATGCTCGCCCAGATCGAGCAGGCATTTTCCGATCGCACCGCCTCCGAGGCCCGCACCCGCCAGTTCATCTCCGACGCCTCCCACGAGCTGCGCACCCCCGTCGCGACGATCCGCGGCTACGCCGAGCTCTACCGCATGGGCGGCATCCCCGAGGCGAACCTGCCCGAGGCAATCGGGCGCATCGAGTCCGAGGCCGCACGCATGGGCGAACTCGTCGCCGACCTGCTCCAGCTCGCACGCCTGGATGAGGGCCGCCCGCTGCATATCGACATTATTGACCTGGCCGCGCTCGCCTCCGACGCCGCCAAAGACCTCGCCGTGCTCGATACCTCCCGCACCGTCGAGGTCATCGCCCTGGACGGTTCGGCCGCCAGCGAGACCCTCGCGTGCGCCGATCCGGACAAGATCCGCCAGGTCCTAGCCAACCTCGTCGGCAACCTCATGAAGCACACGCCCGCGGGCTCCCCCGTCGAATTCGCCGTCGGCACCGAGGACGAGCGCGCCGTCGTCGAGGTCCGCGATCACGGGCCGGGCGTCCCGCCCGAGGAGGCCTCCCAGATCTTCCGCCGGTTCTACCGCGTCGATACCTCGCGCGCCCGCACCTCCGGTGGCTCCGGCCTGGGACTCGCGATCGTCGCGGCCATCGTCGAGGCACACTCCGGTGAGATCGCCGTGCGCACGACCGACGGCGGCGGTTTAACCGTCAAACTTCTGCTCCCGCGCCCACCATCGGCTGTGATGACTGAGACAACCGAGCAATGAGGTGGCAATCGGGCCCCTGCCGGGTCTAGCATGGCGGGGCCAGTATTGTCCTATGGAGGATGTTGTGAACATGGGCGGTGCACCCGCACCCCAATGGCTCGCCTCAGCGTTCGTGCGTAGCGCACGCGCCGTCGGAGCCACCGCCGATGCAGCCGAGCTTGGCGCCGTCGCTGACCGCCTCATTGCCCGGTGGCAGGAGCCCGGCCGCTTCCACCATGGCCTGTCCCACCTCATCGAGGTACTGCAGCGCGTGGACACCCTCGCCGAGGAAACCCACGACCCGGACGCCGTGCGCCTGGCCGCGTGGTACCACGGCGCAATCTTCGATACTTCGCTGGTGACCGAATACCGCCGCGCCGCCGGTGAGGACAAGGCCGCCAGCGCCGAACTCGCCCGCACCGAGCTGAGCGCCATCGGTGTGCCGGAGGCAATGGTTGATCGGATCACGACGATGATCCTGACGCTGCGCGGGCACGCGAGCGAGTGCACCGACATCGACTGCCAGGCGCTGTCCGACGCGGACCTCGGATCGCTCGCCGTCGAGCCGCAAAAATTCCGCGCCTACCGGGACAATGTCCGCAAGGAATTCGCCCACCTCGACGTCCTCGACTACGTCGAGGCGCGCATCGCGATCATCACCAAGCTGCTCGGGCGCAACCACCTGTTTGCCTCCCCCATGGCGGCCGTGTGGGAAGACGCCGCCCGCGAAAACCTCGCCGCCGAGCTCTCCCGCCTGAAGGCCGAGCGCGAATGCCTCACCAAGAAGCGCGAGGCCGGCCCCTGCGAGGATCCGGTCGCGCCCCACGACGTTCCCGAGCAAATCTCGGGCGATAAGCCCGCGGCGACGACGCCGAGCTCGCTGGAGTCCGAGCCCGCACCCAAGCCCCGCACCGAGGGCGAACGCCGCATCGACGGCGAGCGCCGCGTCGATGGTGAGCAGCGACCGGCCGAGGTCCTTGGCCGGCCCGTGAGCGATGCGTCAGCGCCCGGCGCCGAAACCGGCCCCGCGGCCTCCTGGGGTATCGAGCGCGAGCCGTCGGATCTGCGGAGCCTGCCGCGCCGCAATGCGCGCACCATCCGCCTGGAGCGCCGCACCGAGCTGCAGGTCGACGATCCGGAAAAAAACCCACCCAAGCCTTCCGGGGAGCGTCCCACCCGCCCGAAGGATGATGACGCGACGGGTTCGCTGTTCAAGCCGCTGAACGTCGACTGACCTGGCCGGGCCTATCCACAGGCCCACCCTGCGGGCGCCGCGCCCGCGCCCATCCCGGCCCGCACCCGGGCCGCTGCCCGATCCTTCCTAGCGTGTGACTCGCAGGTGAAAGCCACCTGACACGCAACGCAAGGACGAATCCCATGCAGCTAACCGTCAACTCCACCGAACTCCAGGCCTCCTCTGCCCGCACCACCGCCTCGGTATCCTCCGTGCGCGCCGAGGTCCACGCCCTCATGGCCAACCTGCAATCGTTGCAGGGCTCCTGGTCGGGCGCAGCCTCCGACGCCTTTGGCGACTGCGCCCGTCGCTGGCACCTCATCCAGCAGCAGGTCGAGGTCAGCCTGGAAGAAATCAGCCAGGCCCTCACCGCCGCCGCCCGCCAGTACGAGGACGTGGAGGCCGCCTCCCGCGCGATGTTCGCCGCCTGAGGCCGCCACGTACCTCACGTCATCCGGCCCGGCCGCGCCTAGGGCTGGTCGGGCCGGATGACGTGCAGCACGGTATCGAGCGCCGCCTGCTCGCCATCCGCATCGCCGGCCGCGGACTCGGACTCGTAGCGCTCAATCACCTCCGCCCGCACGATCGTCCCCTCGGCGACGTAGGGCAACAGCTCCTCGAGGCGGTGCAGCACGTCCGGGTTCTTCGGCCCGCCGACGCCGCCGGCGAGGTTCGAAATATCGTGTCCGATGAGCACGAGGCGCCCGCCGGGCGCGAGCCAGCCCATGGCCCGCTGCAGGATCGCGCCGAGGTCCTCGCTCGGTAGCTGCAGGTAGCTGAGCGCAATGAGCTCGACGCGGCGCGGCGGCGCATAGTTCTCCACCCGCGAGGCAATCCACGTGATCCGCTCGCCCCATGCCTGCCCAGCCGCGGCCTGCTTGCCGCGCTCAATCGCGACGCTCGATTGCTCAACGGCGATCACCCGGTAGCCGCGCTCGGCGAGGTAACGCGCATTTCGCCCCTCGCCCGCACCGATGTCGAGCGCCACGGGTCGCGCGCCATCGCCCGCGGCGGTCAGCTGCGCATCGGCAAATGTTTCGACCTCAGCCACGAGCGGGCCCGCGGGCTCCTTAACCCACACGGGCGCGTCGCGGTAGGTATCGTCCCAGTTCGTCATGGCTCCACAGTAGGGCACGCCGATCGCTCCGCGCCGACGACGAACCGCCGGCCACCCACGAGGGTGACCGGCGGTTTCGCGGTGATGTGGACGCTAGGTCCTCGGGCTTAGAAGCCGCCCATGCCGCCCATGTCGGGGGCAGCCGGAGCAGCCGGCGCCGGCGGCTCGGGCTTGTCGGCGACGACAGCCTCGGTGGTGAGGAACAGGCCAGCGATCGACGCGGCGTTCTGCAGCGCGGAGCGGGTGACCTTGACCGGGTCGTTGACGCCCGCGGCCATGAGATCCTCGTACACGCCGGTCGCGGCGTTCAGGCCGTGGCCGGGCTCCAGGTTGCGGACCTTCTCCACGACGACGCCACCCTCGAGGCCAGCGTTGACGGCGATCTGCTTGAGCGGAGCCTCGACGGCGAGCTTGACGATGCTTGCGCCCGTCTCCTCATCGCCCTCGAGCGCCAGGCCCTCGAAAGCCTCCTTGGCGGCCTGGATGAGCGCGACGCCACCACCGGCGACGATGCCCTCTTCGACGGCGGCCTTCGCGTTACGCACGGCATCTTCGATGCGGTGCTTGCGCTCCTTGAGCTCGACCTCGGTCGCAGCGCCAGCCTTGATGACGGCGACGCCACCGGCCAGGCGCGCCAGGCGCTCCTGCAGCTTCTCGCGGTCGTAGTCCGAGTCGGACTTGTCGATCTCCGAGCGGATCTGGTTGACGCGGCCCTCGATCATCTCGGGCGCGCCGGCGCCCTCAACGATGGTGGTCTCGTCCTTGGTGACGACGACCTTGCGGGCGCGGCCCAGGACGTCGAGGTCGGCGGTCTCCAGGGAGGTGCCGAGCGTCTCGGAGATGACCTCGCCGCCGGTGAGGATGGCGATGTCCTGCAGCATGGCCTTGCGGCGGTCACCGAAGCCGGGGGCCTTCACGGCGGCCGACTTGAAGGTGCCACGGATCTTGTTTACGACGAGGGTCGCGAGGGCTTCGCCCTCAATGTCCTCGGCAACGATGAACAGCGGCTTGCCGGACTGGATGACCTTCTCCAGCAGCGGCAGCAGGTCCTTGACGTTGGAGATCTTGGACTCGACGAGCAGGACGTAGGCGTCCTCCAGGACGGCTTCCTGGCGCTCGGGATCGGTCACGAAGTAGGGGGAGATGTAGCCGCGGTCGAAGCGCATGCCCTCGGTGAGCTCGAGCTCCAGGCCGAAGGTGTTGGACTCCTCGACGGTGACAACGCCTTCCTTGCCGACCTTGTCCAGCGCCTCAGCGATGAGATCGCCAATGGCCTGGTCGCCCGCGGAAATCGCAGCGGTCGCGGCGATCTGCTCCTTGGTCTCGACCTCCTTGGCGTCTTCCAGCAGCTTCTCGGCGACGAGTTCGACAGCCTTTTCGATGCCGCGCTTCAGCGCGATCGGGTTGGCGCCAGCGGCGACGTTGCGCAGGCCTTCCTTCACGAGGGCCTGGGCGAGAACGGTCGCGGTGGTGGTGCCATCACCGGCGACGTCGTCGGTCTTCTTCGCGACCTCCTTGACGAGCTCCGCGCCGATCTTCTCGTAGGGCTCTTCCAGCTCGATTTCCTTCGCGATGGACACGCCATCGTTGGTGATCGTGGGGGCGCCCCACTTCTTTTCGAGCACGACGTTACGGCCCTTGGGGCCGAGGGTGACCTTGACGGTATCGGCGAGGGTGTTCAGGCCCCGCTCCATGCCGCGACGAGCTTCCTCGTCGAATGCAATCATCTTTGCCATGGGGTGAAATCCTCCATAGATGGGCAAGGCGGCTCGATGCCCGCGACGGACGGAAAACTTCAAGCGACGCAACTCGGTCTGCACGCCGCGGCTTTCCTCATCGACCCACCGGGTTCTTATCACTCACCTACCGGGAGTGCTAATAGGTAGTTTGGCACTCTCGCCTCGAGAGTGCAAGACCGCTAACGCGGCTGTGGACAACCGCGGGTTAGCGCCCGAGTACGTTGGTGCGCAACACGATCGCGATGGACTGGCTCGATCGCGACGATTCCACCAGATTCGTAATCCCTAGCTTGGCCGCGATCTTTTCCGCCGACGCCTTGTGTGCGGGCGAGTTGTAGTAGATCGTGTCCGCTGCCGGCGAATTCGAGGTGTAGTTTTCGGCGACGACGTTCGTGAACCCATCGGCCTTCAGCGACTGCGTCACGCGGCCCGCGAGCCCGTTAATCCCCGAGCCATTGAGTACCGTCACGAGCTGGTTGAGATCCGCCTCGCCCGAGGTCGCCTCATCGGTGGGCTCATCAGTCGCGGTCGCGTCATCGCCCGGGGTTTCGCTCGCGCCATCGGTCGGGCTCGCCTCATCCGTGGGGCTTGCCTCATCGGTCGGGCTCGCCTCATCCGTGGGACTTGCCTCCTCGGTCGGCGTGCTCGTCTCGGGCGCGGGCGCCGCGCTCGTCTGAGTGGGCGACGGAGCTGGCGCCGGGGTGCGCGAGGAGCCGAGGAAACTCACGGCGGCCCACGCGAGCAGTGGCGCGAGCAGGATCACCACAACGTAGGGAAGATAGCGCTGCCACGCCGGCTCCAGGCGGCGATGCACGCCGACGGGACCACGATCGCGCGCAGCGACGTCGAATTCATCTTCCTCGTAGTGGGTCATGGCGCTAGCTTATCGGTCTGCCGCGCTTTTTCGCCGCTCCTGCCTCGCGCGGGCGCGAGATTCTCGCTGGGCAAGCAACTTCTTGACGACGATCGGGTTGGCCGCGAGCGCCTCGGGGCGATCAATCAGCCGTGCGAGGTGATGGTAGTAGTCGGTCGACGTCATCCCGAAAGTCTCGCGGATTGCGCGCTCCTTGACGCCCGTGAGCCGCCAGTAGCGGCCTTCGAACTGGAGCATTGCTTCCTCGACGTCACTGAGCTGAGCTGCCATCGATCCTTCCTTCGCGGGGCCATCGCCCCTCACCCATGTACCTCTGCCCTCCACGGTAACCGACACGCACGCGCGAACGCGCGAACGCTCTAGCATAGTGCGCGTGAGAGTCACTGCCGCTATCGACCCGAGTTGGGCCGAACCGCTTGCGCCCGTCCTACCCACCATCGCGCGCCTGGGCGACATGCTGCGCGAAGAAAACGCGGCCGGCCGCGGCTACCTGCCCGCCGGCACCGACGTCCTGCGCGCGTTCACCTATCCCTTTTCGGGCGTCAAGGTCCTCATCGTTGGCCAGGACCCTTACCCGACGCCGGGCCACCCCATGGGCCTGAGCTTTTCCGTGCAGCCCGACGTGCGACCGCTACCCAAATCGCTCGTCAATATCTACCAAGAACTCTCCGACGACCTCGGGATCGAACCGGCCGCTCACGGCGACCTCACCGCATGGTCCCGGCAGGGCGTCATGTTGCTCAACCGCGTCCTGACCGTCACCCCGAGAAAGCCCGCCTCCCATCAAGGCCGCGGCTGGGAGGAGGTCACCGAATGCGCGATCCGCGCGCTCGCCGCCCGCGATCAGCCGCTCGTCGCGATCCTGTGGGGACGCCACGCGCAATCACTAACTCCCCTGCTGCGTGAAGGCCCTCGCGTCTCCATCATTTCCTCCCCGCACCCCTCGCCGCTGTCGGCCTACCGCGGCTTTTTCGGCTCCAAGCCCTTCTCCCGGACGAACGACGCGCTACAAGCCGCCGGCACGGACCCGATCGACTGGCGCCTGCCGCCCGCATAGCCGCACTCCGCGCCCGCCGCCGTTATCCACATTCGTCCTAGCCCCTACGCCGCAGGCGCCAGAGTTATCCCCACACCTCCCCCGCGAACAGGATGACCGTGCCACGGTTGACCCATGTCGCATTCGGAGCTCATCGCCCAGTTCACCACCGAGACCGGTGAACTGGACCTCGGCGCGCTCGACGCCATCGATGCCCTTCTGCGCGCCGGCCAGGAAAGCGGCTGGTCGCGGCGCACCCCGCAAGACCACCTGCACGCCGTCCGCCTCCTCGGGCGGATCTCCCGCCGCGCCGACGCCTCCGGCACCACCTGTATCTCCGACGCGAACGCCACCAAAGCCGCCAAGGTCGAACGCACCTACCTCTCGGGCATCATCCAAGCCGAAACAAACGAGACCTCCCGCGCCGCCTCCAACGCTGTCCTGTCCGCAATCGACGCCGCCCGCTACCCCACCTTCCTCGCCGCCTATGCCAACGGCCAACTCTCGCGCCGCCACGTCACCCGCGCTGCCCGCACATTAAACCGCTGCGAGCGCTTCTTCGATCCCGAGGTCTTCGACGAGCTCACCGCCTCACTGCTGGAACGCGCCGTCACCGTCGATCCCGACTCCTTCGTGAAGGACTGCGAAAACCTGCTGCGCGATGTAGACGAAAAGTCCGGTAAAGCCCAAGATGAACTCGCCAAACTCAAAATCGAGCAGTCGCGCGCCGACCGCGGCATCGTCTTTATGCCGCGTGACCGCAACCACCCAGAATTCGGCACGGACGTGCGCATGCACCTCACCCAAGCCGACTGCGACGTCATCCTTCCCGTCCTGGACCGCATCTCCCAGGGCATCCGCTACCGCCGCCGCGCCGCCAAGCAACCGGGCCTGAGCACCCGCGAACGCTACGCCGCCGCGCTCGTCGAGGTCGCCCACCGGTTCACTCGCCCCACCTCCGGCAGCTGGTACCACCGCGGCGATGATCTCTTCACCCAGTTCGACGGCACCCTCGACGACGCCAACTCCGCCAACCCAGACGGCACCTCCTCGCGCCCTGACGGCACGTCGGCCAGCCCAGCGAGCCCCACCTCCAGGGCTTCAGCCAGCTCGGGGCCTAGCAATGATGCCTTCCCGCCCTTTGACCCCGACGGGTTACCGCCGCTCGACGACGAACCAAACCTTCCGGATGACCTCACCGGCCGCATCGCCTACCGGCCTTCCGACGAGCGCGACGTCATCTCACCCTCACGAGCCCGCACTCTCCAAAAGTTCATCCAGGCCCAACGAAGCGCCACCTTCCCGCTCTACCGCAGCGCCTACGCACCGCGGAACGACGACGCCGCGATCACGCCACCACGGCACACGCGCCGCACCAGGACACAGCGCCGCCACGAGTCGCGACCAACCGATCAAGGCAGGCCGCCGCCGGCACAGCCAACTGCCCCACCGCACTACATCTGCGAAACCATCCGCAGGAAACCACCCCAAACGGCCTGACGCAATGGCACCGGCCAGCAGCCGGCACCCCTGAGCGAAGGCCCGCCCACCCCTAACTGAAAATCGCGCACGCCACATCCTTCGCTCCCGCGGAAGAGAACAAATGCGGCGGGCTCAGCCATGCCTGCGGCCACGCCTAAGCGCGCCACGCACGAACTAGGGGTGCAGCATCTCCGCCACGGCAAACGCCATCTCGAGCGACTGCTGGTGATTGAGCCGCGGATCAACGAGCGTCTCGTAGCGCCGAGCCAACCCGACGTCGTCAATCTCCTCCGAGCCACCAAGGCATTCGGTCACGTCATCGCCGGTGAGCTCGATGTGCAACCCGCCCGGCACGGTCCCGGCCTCATCGTGCGCGTCAAAGAAGCCCCGCACCTCGTCGAGAATGTCCGAGAACCGCCGAGTCTTGTAACCAGAGCCCGACGTGATGGTGTTGCCGTGCATCGGATCGCACATCCACGTCACGGGCGCCGCATTCTTCGTCACCTCAGCGAGCAACGGCGGCAAGAACTCCCGAATCTTGGAGGCCCCCACCCGCGTAATGAACGTCAGCCGCCCGGGCTCGCCATCCGGATTGAGCTTTTCCGCCAACCGCAACGCATCATCAACGCTCGTCGACGGCCCGAGCTTGACCCCGATCGGATTGCGCACCCGTGACAGCAGATCGACGTGCGCCCCATCAAGCTGGCGGGTGCGCTCCCCGATCCACAGGAAGTGCGCCGAGCAGTTGTACGGCTGGCCGGTACGCGAATCGATGCGCGTGAGCGCCCGCTCATAATCGAGCAACAGCGCCTCATGCGAGGAGTAGAAGTCAACGGTCTTCAGCGCCTCGAAATCCACGCCCGCGGCCGACATGAAGCGAATCGCCCCGTCGATCTCCTGCGCGATCGTCTCATAGCGCTTGTAGGCGGGATTCGACATGAACCCCTTATTCCACTCGTGCACCCGCCGCAGGTCCGCGAACCCGCCCATGGTAAACGCGCGAATCAGGTTCAAGGTCGCCGCCGACGAATGGTAGGCCTGCAGCAAGCGCCACGGATCGGGCGTGCGCGCCTCCGGCGTGAAGGCGTGCGCATTGACGGCCTCCCCCCGGAACGTCGGCAGCTCGACGCCATCGCGCACCTCGGTGTCCGAGGAGCGCGGCTTGGCGTACTGCCCAGCCATCCGGCCCATCTTGACGATCGGCAACGCCGCACCATAGGTCAGCACGACGGCCATCTGCAGGATCGTCATAATCTTGGAGCGGATCCGATCCGCAGTCGCATCCGCAAACGTCTCGGCGCAATCCCCGCCCTGCAACACGAAGGCCTCACCGCGCGAGGCGGCAGCCATCCGCGCCCGCAGCGCGTCAGCTTCGCCCGCAAACACGAGCGGCGGCGTCACCGCCAATTCCGCCAAGACGTGCTCGAGCACGTCCTTATCGGGCCACGACGGCTGCTGCGGCGCCGGCAACTGCCGCCAAAAATCGAGACCCTCAATAACGGACTGCGGACTCTGCTCGTTCACCTGCTTACCTTTCATCGCCCACGCGCCTTGCGCGCGCGGAAACCCGCCGCGTTGCCCTAACAACACGTATGCGCGGGCCTGCGCCCGCGCTGCGTTAAGTATGACCCATAGCCCGACGCCTGTGGCAAACGCCGCCACCAGATGGACCACCTGCCCACCGCAGATACGAGAAAACCCGCCAAACGGCGGGCTTTCCCTGAATGAGCCGACTAGGAGGCTCGAACTCCTGACCTGCTGTTTACAAGACAGCTGCTCTACCAACTGAGCTAAGTCGGCGACTCGGGCGAACCCGAGCTTCCGGCCACTGCCGGGCCGGAAAAATGGTAGCAGATCCCTACTCGGTGATCTCCAGGATGTGTTCGCGCAACTGCGAGCCGTCCGCGTCGTCGCCCCAGTTCTCGCTCTTGACTTCCGCGCCATTGACGAGCAGCGACGGAGTACCACGCAGGCCCGCCTTGCCCATCGCCTCGGTCGCGGCCTTGGCAACGCGCGGCACCGAGCCATTGGCGATCGCATCGACGATCTCCTGCTTGACGCCCGCCTCGCTCGCGGCCTTCGCCAGGTCAGCCGTCACCGGCATCGGCACTTGGTTGCCAGAGGTCTGGTAGTTGCGCCACAGCTCGAAGAACTTCGTCGCGGCCGCGCTCGCATTGGCCGGATCGTCCTTGGCGATCGCGAAGTAGGCATCGGTCGCGCGCGCCGGGAATGCGGTGAAGACCCCCGTGCCGTCAAGGATCGCGACGGGATGCTGCACGAAGGTAATCTCGCCATTCTTGGCCATCTCCATCAGCTTCGGCACGCGCGTCTGCTCGAAGGTGAAGCAGTGCGGGCACGTGAAGTCGGCATACAGCTCGACGACGGGCGCACCCTCATTGACCCCACCGGGCTTCAAATCGGACCCGAATGAGATGGAGCCCGGATCCGCAGCATGGCCCCCGCTCGCGGCGGAAATATTATCCGACGTCTCTGCGCCCGTCAGCTCGACGGTCTCCTGGCCAGCGTTCGGTTCACCCGGCTTGTCTTTCGCGTTCGCGAGCACAAACCACACCACACCGGCGACGACGAGGATGAGGCCAACGATGCCCGCGATCGTAATCGTCCGGGTGCGCTTAGCGCGCGCTTCCTGTTCGGCCCGCAGCCGAGCAGCTTCAGCGCGGGCGGCCTCGCGCCGCTGGGCCTTGGTCGGGCGGGGATCACCGTGAGCCATAGGTCTCCTTAAGGCTTATCCAAAGAACCGGTTTTGTAACCAAGAATCAATACTACTCAGCGGAGCCCAGTTCGCGGTGGTGGGAGTGCCCAGAGTCACCATGAGAAGAATGCCCGCGAGCCCAATGAGCGCGAGCGCCAGCAGCGCCCGCCAATAAAAACCAGGGAACGCCAGCGAAATGGCACGCCGCGTGGCTTCCCGCCCGGCAGCGTAGCTCGGCTGCCACCACAGTGCTGTCATGACGACGGCCATCGCGATCGCTGAGGCGACGGGATCCGTGCCCGCGCTCGCCCAGCCGGAGCCCACATCGGCGATGGAACTCGTGCCCAGCAGGTAGGCGATCGACAGAATGATGACGGCGATGACGACGTGCCAGAGCGCCGCGAATGCATGTGCCACCGTATGCCACAGAGCCCGACCCGCGATCATCACGCCATCGGAGGCCCGCCGGCCATAGCGCCACACCGAGTACGCGTGCGCGCGCATGCCCTGCCCAAAGATCCCGGTAATGAACATCCAGATAAGGACCCCGACGAGGACCCAACCAGGCCACCGCAATGACAGGCCCGAAAGCCCAATGAGCGCCGCGATGCTCGTCCAGGGGTGCGGCGCCGACAGCGGCCGCGGCCCCATCGGTAGCTGGCCGTCCGCCCCCGGAGGGCCAAGTTCGGGAGGCCCCAAGGAATCGAGTTCGCCGCCATATCCGGGCGCCGCCGGATAGGCGCGCGTAGCATCGTGCCCGCCACCGGCCGGCAACACCTGCGTCGCCGGCTCGCGATTCGCCGCAAAAATGGATTCCCGCTGCGGGCCAGCGCCACCCATGTCACCGCCGGAGTCATATCCCTCATGCACACCCAGCTGCTCCGTCGCCCCGCCCGCGACGCCTGACCCACCAGTCCCGCTTGCTCTACCGGCCACCCCAGTGCCGCCGTCGCTACCCAACGCGGGCACCTGCTGCGTCACCGCATCCGCCGCGCCCGTCATCGGCGACGGGCCACCTAGCCCGCCCGGGCTCGCCCCGACACTCGGTGGCGGCGGCGGAATAATGCCCGCACCCGCCGCAGTGCCCGCGGCCCCCGCAGCACTCGCCGCCCCGGCAGCACCCACAGCCCCGGCAGCACCAGCGCCAGCAGCACCCACAGCCCCGGGCGCAAACCGCGGATCGGCACCGTTATCGCCCGCAGCCACTTGCTCGCGCGCGGCGGCAAGATGCTCGGTGACGAGAACCTGCCGCGTATTCTCGGCCTCGGCGATACTGCCATCGTCCCCGGCCTCGGCGGCGGCATAAATCGTGGCGAGCACGGTCGCGGGCGAAGGCCGGTCCAGTGGACTCACCGCGAGCGCCCGCCGCAACACATCGGCGACCGCCTCCGGCAACCCTGCCGTATCGACCTCCTCCGAATGCACCCGCGCAATGATCCCGGGCGTCGGCCCGGAACCGTACGGCGCCCGCCCGGTCCCGGCGAAACACAGCACAGCCGCCCAACTCCACCAATCCCCCGCGGGCGAGGGATCCTTGCCGAGCAGCGCCTCCGGATCCAAGTACCCGGCCGTGCCGGTCACGAGCCCCGTCGCCGTAAACCGCGCATCATCCGCCACCTGCGCGATCCCAAAATCGATCAACACCGGACCGGTCGAATCCATCATGACGTTCGACGGTTTCAAGTCCCGATGCACGACGCCGGCCGCGTGAATCTGCTCCAGCGCGCGCTTGAGTCCCGACGCGAGCCCCGCGAGCTCGTCCATCGTGAAGGCCCCCCAGTTTTCGACGTCATCCTGCAGCGTCGGGCCGTCGATGAGTTCGGTAACGACGAAGGCCTCCGTATCGTCCACCTCGGCGTCGAGCACCCGCGCCACGCCCGCACCGCGCACCCGGTGCAGCGTCGCTACCTCGCGTGCCAGCCGCGCTCGCGCCTTAGGATCGGCGGAAATCGCCGGATGGAGGATTTTCACCGCGACGTTGCGCCCGTCGGCATCGAGCGCACGATAGACCCGGCCCATGCCACCGGAGCCGATTTGCTCGCCCAGGTAGTACCCGCCGAATTCCTCCATGCCCCTAGTATCCCTGCCGAGCCGGGAGCCGGGCCACCCTACCGTCCCCGCGCAGCGCTGACGCCGGCATCCGCACGCGGCTGGCCAAAGCGCCCCCGCCCGCCAGATTCGCTAGGCTTGAAAGGACCCAAGGAGGGGATGAAATGCCTGGCAAGGCAGATGTCGTCATCGTTGCAAATCGGTTACCGGTCGATATTTCCGTCGACGCCAAGGGCAAACTCAGCTGGGACCGCGCACCCGGTGGCCTCGTGACCGCCCTGGCTCCCGTGATGCGCGCGCGCCAGGGCGCGTGGGTGGGCTGGTCCGGCAAACCCGATCTCGACGTGGACGCGTTCGATGCCGACGGCATGCACCTCGTGCCGGTCGAGCTCTCGGCCGCCGAGGTCGAGGACTATTACGAGGGCTTTTCCAACGGCACGCTGTGGCCGCTCTATCACGACGTCATCGTCAATCCCGAGTTCCACCGCGCGTGGTGGAATGCCTACGACGCGGTCAATCGGCGCTTTGCCGAGGCCGCCGCGAACGCCGCCGCCAAGGGCGCAACCGTGTGGGTGCATGACTACCAGCTGCAGCTCGTGCCCGCGCTGCTGCGCAAGCTTCGGCCCGACGTGACGATCGGTTGGTTCAACCACATCCCGTTCCCGCCCGTGGAGATTTTCTCCCAGCTGCCGTGGCGCGAGCGGGTGCTGGACGGCCTGCTCGGCGCGGACGTCCTGGGCTTCCAGCGCTCCTGGGATGCGGAGAACTTCTTGCGCTCGGTAAGGCGTCTGACGAGTGAAAAGGTGCGCGGCTCGCGCGTGACCGTCGAGGCCCGTTCCAAGCTGCCCGCGCGCGAGACGAAGGTCGGCGTCTACCCGATTTCGATCGACACGCAGAGCTTTCAGGAGCTCGCCGCCTCCGAGGAGGTGGCCAAACGCGCGCTCGAGATCCGCGCCGAACTCGGCAATCCCGACGTGCTGCTGCTGGGCGTTGACCGCCTCGATTACACCAAGGGCATCCGCCACCGCCTCAAGATCTTCGGCGAGCTGCTGCGCGACGGCCTCGTGAAGGCCCCCGAGGTATGCATGGTCCAGGTCGCTTCCCCCTCGCGCGAACGCGTCGAACAATATAAGACGCTGCGCGACGAAGTCGAGGTGACCGTCGGGCGCATTAACGGCGACTACTCGGCCCTTGGGCGCGCGCCCGTGCACTACCTGCACCAGACGTTCCCGATGGAGGAGATGGCCGCGCTCTACCGCGCCGCCGACGTCATGCTCGTGACCTCGCTGCGCGACGGCATGAACCTCGTCGCTAAGGAATTCGTGGCCGCGCAGGTGGATCTCGATGGCGTGCTCGTGCTCTCGGAGTTCACGGGCGCCGCCGACGATCTGCCACAGGCGCTCGTCATGAACCCGCACGATATCGAGGGCGCCAAGCGCGTCGTCATGCGGGCGATCGAGATGCCGAAGGCGGAAAAGCGCCGCCGGATGCGGGCGCTGCGCCGCCGGGTGGCGCGCGATGACGTCGCCGCCTGGGCGGACCGGTTCTTTGACGATCTCGCTGCGGCGAAGAAGGAGCACCGTGACTGAGCCCGGCACCTCCCCGGAAGCAGCCGAACTACCCGCGGACCTGACCGCGGCCCTCGCGCGCGCGGCGCGCGCCAGCCGCCTTCTCCTCGCGCTCGATTTCGACGGTTCGCTCGCGCCGCTCGTGCCCGTGCCGGAGGACGCGCGCATGCTGCCTGCGGCCGTGCCGCTGCTGGCCCGCCTCGCCGCCAAGCCTTCGATCGACCTCGTCTTAGTCTCCGGCCGCGCCGGCGATTCCCTCGCGCACTGCGCCGAGGCCCCCGACGGCACCCGCGTCGTCGGATCGCACGGCGCCCAGTGGGGCGCCATCCGCGTCAGCCCCTCCGGCGAGCGCCGCTTCGAAGCCGCCGCCCTGGAGCTAACCGAGGAGGAAGCGGAGCTGCTCGCCCGCGTCACCGCCGCCGCAGAGGAGATCGTCGCCCGCCACCCGGGCGCGAGCGTGGAATACAAACCCGCAGCCACCGTCGTCCACACCCGCCGGGCCACCCCCGAGGTCGCCGCCGCCGCCGAAGCCGCCACGCTCGCGGGCCCCGGTCAGTTCGCGGGCGTCAACGTGCTCGCCGGCAAGGCCGTCATCGAGCTCTCCGTCCTGCACACCACCAAGGGCGAGGCCCTCACGCGCCTGATCGAGACGACGGGCGCGACGCACGCGATCTACGCGGGCGATGACGTCACCGACGAATTCGCCTTCCAAGCCCTCGCCAGCGCCCCAATCAAGGCGACGACGATCAAGGTCGGCGACGGTGAGACCTCCGCCACCTTCCGCGTCGCAGATCCGCACGCTCTCGTCGCTGCCCTTGCCACCCTTGCCGAGGACGACATTTCTTAGGGGACTTTTGTTGCCTTGTGTGAGACACTGTTACCGGTCGAACGTCTGAACAACAACGTTCAGGGGCGACTGTGTCAGAGCGGACACGAGCTGACACCTTTCACAACGGATCGTCCGGCACGTACCTGCCGGTGAAGGGATGTACTTTCAATCATGGCATCGGTAACTTACGACAACGCCACGCGCGTTTACCCCAACACCGAACGTCCAGCAGTCGACAGCCTCAACCTGGAAATCGCCGACGGCGAATTCCTCGTGCTTGTGGGCCCCTCCGGCTGCGGTAAGTCCACCTCCCTTCGGATGCTCGCCGGCCTCGAGGATGTAAACTCCGGCCGAATCTTCATCGGTGACCGCGACGTCACCGACGTGCAGCCGAAGGATCGCGATATCGCGATGGTGTTCCAGAACTATGCGCTGTACCCGCACATGACGGTGGCAGACAACATGGGCTTCGCGCTCAAGATCGCGAACACCCCGAAGGATGAGATCGAAAAGCGCGTGAAGGAAGCAGCTCGCATCCTTGACCTGTCTGAATACCTCGACCGCAAGCCGAAGGCTCTGTCGGGTGGTCAGCGTCAGCGCGTGGCGATGGGCCGCGCAATCGTGCGCCAGCCGCAGGTCTTCCTCATGGATGAGCCGCTGTCCAACCTCGACGCGAAGCTGCGCGTGCAGACGCGTACGCAGATCGCCTCGCTGCAGCGTCGCCTCGGCGTCACCACGGTCTACGTCACGCACGACCAGACTGAGGCCCTGACCATGGGCGATCGCATCGCTGTGCTGAAGGACGGCATCCTGCAGCAGGTCGGCACCCCGCGCGAAATGTATGACACGCCCGCCAACGTGTTCGTCGCCGGCTTCATCGGCTCCCCCGCCATGAACATCGGTACGTTCGATCTGCACGACGGCTACGCCCAGTTGGCCGAAGCCAAGGTGCCGATCACGCGCGAGACGGCCGAGGCCGCCGACGGCGACAAGATCACCATCGGCTTCCGTCCCGAGTCCCTGGACGTCGTGCCCGAGGGCACCGACGGCTCGATCCCGGTACGCGTCAACCTCGTCGAAGAGCTCGGCTCCGATGCCTTCATCTACGGCGAGTTGGCCGGCAGCGAGGAACTGGGCGAGAAGCTCGGCTCCGGTGAGGACGCCGATCAGGTCATCGTCCGCGTCGCCCCGCACTCCGCGCCCGATAAGGGCGAGGTCCTGCACGTGCGCATCCGCGAAGGTGAACAGCACAACTTCTCCACGACGACGGGCGAGCGCCTGCCCTAGGGCAGCATCCGCTGCCGCACGCAGCCTCCCCTCAGGCCAAGCGGGCCGCCGGACGCACCGGCGGCCCGCGGCCATGTCACCGGGCGCACACCGCCGATCCCGGCGGCGGCGCGGCCCGACGTGAAAGGATGTGGGCATGGTAGCTCAGCTACAGATCACTGCCGCCTCGCTCGATCCAGCCCTGCTCGATCTCCCGTGGGAACTTCCCCTGGAGGAGTGGCCCGAATCGGTGCTCGCGGCCCTGCCCCGCGGTATCTCCCGGCACATCGTGCGCTTCGCCAAGCTCTCCGGGCGCGTCGTCGCCGTGAAAGAAATCGGCGAGACGGTAGCGCACAGCGAGTACGAAATGCTGCGCGCCCTGCACCGCCTGGGCGCGCCCTCCGTGCTGCCCATGGCCGTCATCACCGGCCGCCGCAGCGCCGACGGCGAGGAACTCACGCCCGCGCTCGTCACGCAGCACCTCAGCTTCTCGCTGCCCTACCGTGCGCTGTACTCGCGCTCGATGCGCCCCGAAACCGGCGATCGCCTCGTCGACGCGCTCGCCGTCCTCCTCGTGCGGCTGCACACCCTCGGCTTCTACTGGGGCGACGTCTCGCTGTCGAACACGCTGTTTCGGCGCGACGCGGGCGCCTTCGCCGCCTACCTCGTCGACGCGGAAACCGGTGAACTGCACCCGCGCCTGACCGTCGGGCAGCGCGAATATGACGTCGACCTCGCGCGCACCAACATCATCGGCGAACTCATGGACTTGCAGGCCGGCGGCGTCATCGACGAGTCCGAGGACCTCATCGCGATCGGCGACCGGCTCGTCGAGCGCTACCACTCGCTATGGAACGAGCTCACCGCCTCCGAGGCCTTCGATGCCTCCGAGCGCTGGCGCGTGGCCGAACGCATCAACCGGCTGAACGCGCTTGGATACGACGTCGACGAAATCCAGATGACGACGGACGCTGATGGCACGACGATGCACATCCAACCAAAAATCGTCGACGCCGGGCACTACCACCGCCAGGTCATGCGCCTGACCGGGCTCGACGTGCAAGAAAACCAGGGCCGACGCATGCTCAACGACCTCGAGTCCTACCGCGTCATTACCGGGCGCAGCCACGAGCCGATCGAGATTGTCGCGCACGACTGGGTGACGGATGTTTTTGAGCCGACGGTGCGGGCGGTGCCGCGCGAGCTGTCCGGCAAGCTCGAGCCGGCCGAGATCTTCCACGAGGTGCTCGAACACCGCTGGTACATGTCCGAGCAGCAGCAGCGCGACGTCCCGACGGACGAGGCGGTCGCCTCCTACGTCGCCGACGTGCTGCCCACGCGCGAGGACGAGCACACCTTCTTATCGATGGGCGATACCCAGGAGCTGGAAGCGATCCACGACTAGCGCCTCGCGCGTGCGCGCGCGAGCGTACGCATACGCGCGCGCATAGATCAGGGGCACGAGACCGTGCTGGAGTTCGGTCCCGTGCCCCTGCGCCTAGTTAGCGGCCGGCGTGACGGCGCCGCGCGAGCAGCACCCCGCCGCCGGTGATCCCGCCGAGCGCGATGAGCGCGAGCGCAGCGAGCTCACCGCCCGTGCGCGCTAACTCTCCCGGCCTCGACGCGCCCGGTCCGCTCGTCGGACCCGCGCTCGGGCCCGCGCTCGGAGTCGCCGTCGGTGACTGGCTCGGCGTCTCGGTGGGCGTCTCGCTCGGAGTCGCCGTCGGTGTAGCCGTCGGCGTAGCACTCGGATCGGGCGTCGGAGCAGCAGCCCCGGTGAGGATCACGCGCCCGAACGTCGCCGTCTTGAACGTAATCGCCCCGTCCGCCGCGGTGTACGGTACCTCGGTGAAGCCCGCCTCCCCCGCGAGGTAGAGCGTGCCATCGCTCGGCGCGCCCGCGACCTTGAGCGTGACCGTGACCGGCTCGGTCAGCTGCGCGGCGTCGCGCACGCCATTCGGCAGGTGCCGGGTGAGTGCGAGATCCCACGCACCAACGACGGGCCCGGCGCCCTCGGGCACACTCGCATCCGCCACCGCCGTCGCGGAAAAGACTGTCGGCAAAATGATCTGCTTGGGCGCGACGGTCACCGAATGACCGTCACCGGCCTGCAGCTCGTGCGTCGTGTTGTAAACCTTGAGCGAACCCAGCAACGCGGTCAGGTCCGCCACAGACTGCTCGGACACGCGCTCGAACTGCGCCGTTGACCAGGCGGCCGCATCGGCCGGGTTTGCCGCGAACTTTGCCGCGAGCTGGCGGTCTTCGGCCGCGCGCCCGGCGATCAGCGGGGATTCGATCGCGTGCAGGTATTCGCGCACGGGTGCGGCAACGGTCGCGCGATCGGCTTTGACGACGTCGTTGATCGCGCTCGCGAGCCAGTAGTAGGAGCCCATGTCGCTCGGGTCCTTCGAGGTCGATTGCATGGGCGCGATCGTATCCGTGATCGTGCCGTAGTAGGGCAGGTAGGGCGAGCCCTGCGGCGTGCCGATCGTCTGCCACAGCGTGCCGGGAACGCTCTGCGGCATCCCCGTACGCGGCAGCACGAAGATATGCGCCTCCATCGTGTTGGTATTGCCGACGGGGTAGCGCGCGCCCGCAACGGGATTGCCGCTCGCGTCCTTCATCGTCGAATCGTCAACGACCCGCTCACTGAGCTTCGCAAGCCCCTCATCGACCCCTTCGAACCGGTTGCGCTGCATCGCCATAATGTCTGCGACGGAGAGCTTCTTGAACGAGCTGCTCGGCGTGTTCAGCAGCGGGTAGGACTCCTGATCGAGCGTGACGTTCGCCCCCGGATCCAGCGCCTTGATTCCCGCATAGGACCGGGAGGCATTGCCCTTGCTCGTCGTCGTGCCGTAGCTGCGCGCCGGGTCGAAACTTCCGTCGGTCTCGACGTAGCTGCCCGCGTCCTTCGCGGTTTTCACCAGGTCCTTGGAGCAGACGAAGTTCTCCGCATCGGCGCAGTCGACGCGGTTCATGAAGAACGTGTTCGGCATGACCGAGAACTTATCGGAGGGGTACTTCATTGCCGCGTACTGCCGCCCCGAATAGATCTCCATGAACCACACCTGCGCGCCGTCCGCGACGACGAGCGAATTGCCCTCCGCAGCGCCGTCGGCGTCAATGAGTGCGGCCATCCGGTCGATGCCGTCCTTGGCGCTCGTCGCATTGGCGAGCAGCACCGTCGCAAGGACGCCCTCGGTCCAGCCCTGCTTGGTGTAGGGGTCGACGGCGCGGATCTTCTCATTCGCCTTGGCCGATACCGTCGCATCGATCGCGACCCCGGCCGAGTTGAACCCAGCCTCATCGAATCGCCCGTCGGCCGGGGTGACGTCGGAGATGGACGTGAACTTGAGTGAGTCCTTCTCCTGTGTGTAGCTGACACCGGTTTCGGCTCCGACGATGGCCTTGCCGGCGGGGTATTTCCCCGCCTCGTTCACTATGAGTCGTTTCGGGTGTTGCTGTTCGAGATCCTCAGTTCGCCCGACGATCGTCGAGCCATCTTCGGTTAGATCGGAGCCAACGATGACCCCGGTGCATGCCCATGCTGAACTACCAAACAGGACGCTCGCGAGGAACGTCGCTAGGACAGCGGACACCTTTGTCGTAAATTTCACTGTGTCTCCTTCAGTGTCGTCATGCGCCGTTGCATGCGGGATTCCCCCGAATCCACTGCCACGGTACTGCCTTCTCCGGGCCTGCCGTGGTACCTAGGGCCTAGGTCCGCTTCCCTAGCGAAAAGCCCCCGACGCGGGCGTGAGGTGCGAAGCGTTGGCATCGGCGATGAAGTTCGCGGCACCGTCCTCGCCATCAACCGTGATGAGGAATTTCGGTCCGCTCGACGTCTGAGTGACGGTCACGCTGACGACGTCCATCGCGCGCGCACCGACCTGCTCCGGGACCTCATCGAGCAGCTGATCGACGGCGTTCCAGGAAACTTCGGATAGCGAGAACGGCGCCCCATCGATCCCCGGAAGCTTCCCCTTGTTGCGCAGCGCCACGCTGCTCACGTCGCAGGTATTGACGCGATCGCCCGGCTTCGTATCAGCGTTCGCATACGCCTGCACGGTGATGGAGTTGGACCAGATCCGCACCTCGGCGACCCGGTCATGCCCAAGCTCGCTCGTCAGCTCGGCCATCTGGGAGGCAAGGAACGTCCCATCCCAGTCGAGTTCCACAGCCGGCGCTGCTGCACGGCGCTCGCAAGATAGCCGGCCGTTCGCGGCGACAGCGCCAACGGAACAGAAACGCCAAGCAGAAATGCCACCAGAAACGCTACTGCGCGCCGCGCCCTGCCCTCCGGCCACGCCCAACAAACGACGCCCTCCGGGTACCGTCATCACGCACACTCCCGGCCGGCGGATATCACACCTCCCCCGCCGTGGCCGCCGGCGGAACGGTTAGGCCCGCGACCCGTGCCTCGACTTCGCCGTAAAGCACCGGATCGGTCACAAACGCGGCTTCGGGGCCGTCGTGGGTCAGGACGACGCCCGGGAGCAACTCACCCGGCTGATCATTAATAAACATGCCGGTAGTGCGGATGCCATCGATACGAATGAGCGCCACCCGACCGGCCGCAACCGCGTTTCGAATCAGCGTCTGGCTCGCACCGCCCTGATTGCGCTTCACGAACGAGTAGATGAGGCCGATGGAGAAACCGATGACGAGGGCTATCGCGATCGCCCTCGCCATATCGCGTTCGGGCCCGTCACGGGTGGTGCGCGCAGGCGTAATGTAATGCCATGGTTTCTCACGTTCGCCCCGCGCGCGTCATCGTCGCTGCGCTAGCCGCACTCACTCTTGCAACGGCCTCGTGCAGCGCGTCGGATTCGGCGGCTCCGGCGCAGAAGGCCGAGGCGAGCGAGACGGCCGAGGACGCCGGCATTGATGAACTCGATGAGCGCCTGCTGACGGCGCGCGAGCCGCTGCTCGCTGCGGGCTTCGAGCCGCTGCTGGCCGGTGCGCTGGAAAGCGGCGAGTCGATACACGTCAAGCAAACCGAGGCGATCGAGCCCGGGACGTACCAGGTGACGATGGCCTGCATGGGCGAGGGCGAAGCAGTCCTCGCCGTTGCGGCGCCCGAGGGCGCGCTTGAGGATCAGCACCTGCGGTGCGCCGTCGGGGAGATTGCGACGACGTCCGCGACGTTTCAGGTTGGCGAGGGCGTGAGCGAGCTCGAGATCTCGGTGCAAGCGAGCGACGCCGCCGATATCGGTGTCGACGTCCTACTCAAGGCGCCGGACGCCGCGAACTAGCGCCGAGCGCCGCGAACTAGCGCCTGGCGCCGCGGACTAGCGCGGCGCGTCGTCGGAGCGGCCGTCGTCGGAGAGGCCAAGGTCGGAGCGCCCCTCGCGCTTCCACTTCTCGATCAGCGGCGTCAGCACGGCATTGCCGATGGCGTCGACGATGAATAGCGCCCCGAAGGTGCCGCGGACCTTGCCGCCGGACTTGATCGCGCTGCGCAACAGCAGGCCGCCGATGAGGCCGCCGGCGCCGGCGAGGGCCAGGCGCATGCGCGGGTTGTCGAAGGTGGCGTGGCCGAATTGCGTCCAGAATTCGCCGGCGGTGCCCTCGGGGAACTGTTCGGCCATGTACAGCCGCGTCGTTTCCTTGATCGCGCCGCGCCAGGATTCGTGGGTGAAGGTCTGGGCGCCGGGGACGTCGGCGGGCTCGATTGCCTCGTCGAGGACCTTGGCGACGACGCCGGGGAGGTTGAACAGCGCGATCATTTCGAGCATGCCGCGCTCGCCGGGCTTCGTCATCGCGGCATACATCCGGTCCGGGGAGACGCCGGCGTAGCTCGCGAAGGCTTCGGCGTCGCGCGTGGCGGAGAAGAATTCGTCGATGAGCGCCTGCGCGCCGGGGCCGGGGGTGGCCACACTGCCGGTGACGAACTCGGTGACGAGGTCCCAGCTGTGCAGGCCCTCGGCGAAGTTCGCTTCCGTCTCGTGCAGGGCGACGGTGCGCTCGCCGAAATCGTTGAGCAGCACGAGGGAGGGGAGCGTGTCCTCGCTCCAGCCGAAGTGGCCAAAGCCCACGGGTTCGTCGCTGGAGGTCGACATGACGACGCGGCGGTCGCCGAGATCGAGCACCGACAGATCCTGCTGGACGGCGGTGGCGTACATTGGCATCGCGGACATCGGCGCGGGCGTGACGACGACGATCGTCGCCTTCTCGCCCTTCAGGCCGTTATCGGTGGCGGCATCGCGCGCGCCGGGCGCCGGATCGTGGCTCGCGGGCTCGACGTCGAGATCCCACTTGGGCACCCAGAGCGAGACTTCGAGCCGGTTCGCAATCGCCCCGACGAGATCGCGCGCCTGCGGCCCGACGGCGACGCCGGCGTCGGTCACCGTGACGATGCGTTCGGCCTCGTCGACGAGGATGCCTGCGGTGATGAAGACCGCGCCATCGCCCGCGCTCGCGCGCACGGACGCGGGCAGGTAATCGATTCGAGCCAGGACGTGCGCCTGCTCAAAAGCCTCGGTGAGCGCGGCTGGCTCCGCGTGAAAAACGAGCTCGACCGACGTGAACTGTGACATGTTGCCTCCTTGCACCTGGCTCTATTTCATCACGGTTACCGCGCGCTGTCAGGCCTCGGAGCGGCGCCGGGCAACGTCGTAGAGCGCGATTCCCGTGGCGACGGCGGCATTGAGCGATTCGACGACGGGCGAGATCGGGATGGAGACGATCGCATCGCAGGTGTCCGCAACGAGGCGCGACAGGCCGGTGCCCTCCGAGCCGGTGACAAGCACGAGCGGGGAGTCCGCGAGCGTGAAATCGGCCGTCGTTTCCGTCGTGCCGCCGGCAAGGCCGACGACGAAGCAGCCCGCGTCCTTGGCTTCCTTCAGCGCCCGCACGAGGTTCGTCACCTGGGCGACGGGCACGCGCGCGGCCGCGCCGGCCGAGACCTTCCAAGCGGTGGCGTTCACGCCGGCGCTGCGGCGCTCGGGCACGATGACGCCGTGGGCCCCGAAGGCGCCCGCGCTGCGCAGCACCGCACCGAGGTTGTGCGGGTCCGTCACCGAGTCGAGCGCGACGAACAGCGGCGTCTGCCCGGAGGCGAGGGCGTCGTTCAGCAGCTCGGTGAAGTCCGCGTACTCATACGGCGGCACCTCGATCGCGATCCCCTGGTGGACGGCGCCCTCGGTCAGCGCGTCGAGCTCGGGCTTGGTGACCTCGAGCATGGGCGCGCCGAGGGCCGTCGCGGTGCGCAGCACCTTGGCCAGGCGTTCGTCGTTCTTTGTGCCGGGCGCGAGGAAGACGCGCAGCAGCGGGATGCCGGAGGTCACGGCCTCGTAGACGGGATTACGGCCGGCGATGACCTCGTGCCCCTCGGCGAGCTTGAGGTAGCCCGGCACCTTCTTCTTGGGCTTGGCGGCTTCGCGACGCTCGGCCGCGGCCTTGCGTTTGCCCGCGGGATGCCACGTGCGGTCCTCGGCCTTGGGGGTAGGGCCGCGGCCGGCAAGCTTCTTGCGGCCGTGGCCGCCGGTGCCCTTGACCATGCCCTTCTTCGAGCCGTCTTTTCGTACGGCCCCGCGGCGGGGTTGGTTTCCTCGCGCCATGACGTTCTCCTTGTCCTTGCGGCGTTACCGGGCGCCGAGCGCCGCGCGTGCCTCGTCCATCACGGTGGCGAGGTGACGCGAATCCCAGTGCGGCATGCTCGTCGATTCCGTCTTGCCGGCGGCGACGCACCGCGCGACCTCACACGCCTCGAAGCGGTAGGGCGCGGTGACGCGCGCGTCGATCTTTTCCTTGACCTGCTCGCCGTCGATCTCAAGCGCGACCTGCATCGCGCCCGGCTGGTGCATCCGCGTCGGGATCCGGACCCAGCCCTTGGTACCGACGACCTCGGCCGAGGACGGGGCCTGGCCACGCATCGAACACATCGAGATGGCGGGAACGCCCCGGTGATCGGTGATCATGATGGCGTCGGACTCGACGCCGGATTCGGCGAGGGTGCCGCTCGTGTGCACGAGCTCGCCGTCGCCGAGGAGGAACTGCGCGAAGTTCAGCGGGTAGACGCCAAGATCGCGGATCGCGCCGCCCGCGAGTTCCGGGTTCGTCATGCGCTCGACCTCCATCAGCGGCGAGGTCAGTTCCGCCTTGACGGAGACGATCTCACCGAGGTGGCCGCCCTGGACGAGTTCGCGGGTGAGAACCCAGGGGGTGAGGAAGCGTGACCAGAGCGCCTCCATCGCAAAGACGCCGGCCTTTTCGGCGGCGGTCAGCAGCGCGTCGGTGTCCTTCGCGTTCGCGGTGAGCGACTTTTCGACCAGGATGGGCTTGCCGGCGGCGATCGCCTTCATCGCGGGCTCAATGTGGTGCGAGTGCGGCGTCGCGATGTAGATCGCGTCGACCTCCTCATCGGCAATGAGCTCCTCGTAGGACCCGTAGGCGCGGTCGGCGTCGTTCTTCGCGGCAAAGGCGGCGGCGCGCCCGAAGCTGCGGGATCCGACGGCAAACAGTTCCTGGGCGGTGTTTTGCCGCAGGTGCGATGCGAAGGTCTGCGCGATCTTGCCCGGGCCGAGGATGCCCCACTTCAGGGGCGGCGCGTCGATGGGGCTCGGCAGGTGCAGGTCGGGAAAAAGCTCGGCAAGGGAATCCGGCAGGCGCATGGGGTCTCGTTTCTCTGTTTTGTTTGTATCTCGTCTTAGGCCAGGTGCCAGGTGGCGCCGGAAGGGGAATCTTCGACGACGATTCCCGCGGCCGCGAGCTGATCTCGGATGGCATCGGCGCGCGCCCAATCCTTGGATTCGCGCGCGGCGGCACGATCAGCAAGCATAGCGCTGATGAGGGTGTCCAAGGCGCCGTGCGCGGCGTTGCCCGCCTCACGTTCGCCCGCCCACTGCTCGGAAAGCGGATCCAGGCCGAGGACGTCAAGCATCGAACGCACGAGTTCCAGCTCGCGCGCGACGGCCGGCGCGTCCTCGCTCGCGATCGCGCTATTGCCGGCTTTCAGGTGTTCCCAGATGACGGCGAGGGCGCCCGCGACGTTGAGATCGTCATCCATGGCTGCGACGAATTCTTCCGGCAGCTGGTCCACGGGCAGGTCGGCGACGTCACTCGGCGCGCCCGCGCGGGCGCGCGTGAGGAAGTCGGTGGCGCGCTCGGCAAAGCCGGTGATGCGTTCCCAGGCAGCGGCCGCGGACTCGAGCAGTTCCTCGCTCCATTCGATCGTCGAGCGGTGGTGGACGGTGCACAGCGCAAAGCGCAGGACGGGCGCGGGGACCTTGGTGAGGATTTCGGCTACGACGAGGGAGTTGCCGAGCGACTTGCTCATCTTCTCCCCCTTCGTCGTTACCCAGGCGTTGTGCACCCACATGTTCGCAAAGCCGTAGCCGGCGCCGTGGGACTGGGCCTGCTCGTTTTCGTGGTGCGGGAAGCGCAGATCGATGCCGCCGCCGTGGATGTCGAAGGTCTCGCCGAGGTACTTGTGGCTCATCGCCGAGCACTCCAGGTGCCAGCCCGGCCGGCCGCGGCCCCAGGGCGAATCCCACGAGGCCGTCGCCGGTTCATCGGCCTTGGCTGCCTTCCACAGGGCGAAATCGCGCGGATCTCGCTTGCCGGCTTCGACGTGATCGAGGATCTGAGAATCGTCCTCCGTCGTCGCAAGATCGCACAGTTGCTGGCGGGTCAGGGAACCGTAATCGGGCAGCGAGGTCACCGAGAAGTAGACGTTGCCGGCACCGTCGTCGTAGGCGTGGCCGCGCTCGATCAGGCGCTCGACGAGCGCGATCTGCTCGGGGATGTGGCCCGTTGCGCGCGGCTCGTAGGTCGGCTCGACGGCGCCGAGCGTCCGGTAGGCGTCGGCAAATTCGCGTTCGAAGCGCATCGCCCACGCCCACCACGGCCAGCCAGCTTCGGCCGACTTGGTGAGGATCTTGTCGTCGATATCGGTGACGTTGCGGACGTAGTGGACCTCAAGGCCCCGCCGGCGCAGCCAGCGCACGAGGGCGTCAAAAGACAGGGCGGCGCGCAGGTGGCCGATGTGCGGGGAGCCCTGAACCGTCGCGCCACACAGGTAAATTCGCACGAGCCCGGGGGTGACGGGCTCCAGGGGGCGGACGGTCCTAGTCGCAGAATCATACAGTTGCACACTCACCCTTACAGCCTACGGCCCTTTGGGCTAACGTGAGGGTCGTGAGCACACACTCCCCTCAGTCAACATCGACCCCGGAAGTCTCGCCTGTCGTCGGGCCTAGCGGCGAGGGTCACCGCCTATTCTCCCGCCCCGTCTTGTCCTGGGCGCTGTGGGATTGGGGCTCGGCCGCCTTCAACGCCGTCATCACGACCTTCGTCTTTACCGTCTACCTCACGACGGCCGAGGGCTTCAAGGGCGAGCCGGGCGATGCCAGCCCGGAGACGATGCTCGGGATCGCGATGACGATCGCGGGGCTCGCGATCGCGCTGTTCGCGCCCGTTAACGGCCAGCGTGCCGACCGGCAGGGCAAGCGCGGCATGTGGCTCATGGTCAACACGCTGCTCGTCGTCGCGATCTCGGCTTCGCTGTTTTTCGTCACGCCCTCGCGTCCGGGCCTGTGGCTCGGACTGTTCCTGCTTGGCGTCGGCAATATCGTCTTCGAGTTTGCCTCCGTTAACTACAACGCGATCCTGAACGACATTTCGACGCCGAAAAACATCGGGCGGATCTCCGGTTTCGGCTGGGGCATGGGCTACCTCGGCGGGATCGTGCTGCTGCTCATCGTCTACTTCGGGCTCATCTCCCCGGAGGTCGGCTGGTTCGGGGTGACGAGCGAGAACGGGCTCGACGTGCGGGTCACGATGCTGCTGTGCGCGGCCTGGACCCTCGTGTTTTCGATCCCGGTGTTTATTACTTCGCGCCAGCAGCGGCCGGTACAAGCGGCCGACTCTGCCGCCAAACAGTCCTACGTCGAGTCCTACCGCCAGCTGTTCCGGCTCATCGCGCGGTTGTGGCGCACCTCGCGGCACACGGTGTTTTTCCTCGGGGCCTCGGCGATCTTCCGCGACGGGCTCGCGGGCGTTTTCACCTTCGGCGGCGTCATCGCGGCGAAGGTCTTCGGTTTTTCCAGCGCGGACGTCATCATTTTCGCCGTCGCGGCCAACGTCGTCGCCGGTCTTGCCACCATCAGTTTTGGGGCGCTCGATGACCGGCTGGGACCCAAACGCGTCATCATTTTCTCGCTTATTTCGATGATTATCGCGGGCCTGTGTGTGTTCTTCTTCCACACCGGCGGGACGACGATGTTCTGGATCTTCGGGCTCATCCTGTGCATCTTCGTTGGTCCGGCGCAGTCAGCTTCGCGTACGTTCCTGGCGCGCATCATTCCGCGCGGCAAGGAGGGCGAGGTCTTCGGGCTGTATGCCACGACGGGGCGCGCGGTCTCCTTCCTCGCGCCGGCGGCCTTCACAGCCGCGGTCGTCGTCGGGGAGATGATTGAGGGTAGCGGCAATGGCACGCCCTACGGCATTTTCGGCATCATCGTCGTGCTAGCTGCCGGCCTGCTGCTGTTGCTACCGGTGAAGGAAGCCGAATCGCGCTACCACCTGGATGAGGATCACACGGAGTAGACGAGCGCCGTCGCGATCGCGGCCAGGCCCTCGTTGCGGCCGGTGAAGCCGAGGTGGTCCGTCGTCGTTGCGCTGACGGCGACGGGGGCGCCGACGATGTCACTCATGACCTGGCAGGCTTCTGCCGCGCGCGGGCCAAAGCGCGGTTTTTGGCCGATGATCTGGATCGCGATATTGCCGATCGCGTAGCCGGCTTCAGCCGTGAGTCGCACGGCCTCGCGCAGGAGGCGCTCGCCGGAGGCCCCGTCGAATTCCGGTCGCCCGGTGCCAAAATGCGTGCCGAGATCGCCGATTCCCGCGGCGGAAAATAGTGCGTCGCAGGCGACGTGGGCGGCGACATCGGCGTCGGAATGGCCGACGAGCCCGATCTCGCCGGGCCAGTGCAGGCAGGCGAGCATGAGGGGGCGATCGGGATCGGTATCGAAGGCGTGGACGTCGGTGGCGATCCCGATGCGCGGAATGATGGGCTGGCTCATGGCCTCACCCTAACGCGGCGAGCCTGAGTTCCAGTGCGGCGAGGTCTGCCGCCGTCGTGATTTTGCGGGCCGCGGCGTCCCCCTCGATGACGCGGACGGCCTCGCCCATGGCTTCGACGAGACCGGCATCATCCGTTGCGGCGAGCGCCTCATCGCTTGCCCGGGCGGCACCGTATGCGTGCGCGCGCGCGAGGAGATCGGCGCTGAAGGCCTGCGGGGTTTGGATCGCGCGAAGGTCGGCTCGCTCGATGATGCCCGTGACGAAGCCGTCGTCATCGACGCGCTTGAGCGTGTCGGCGACCGCCAGGCCCGGGATGACTGCGCCCTGCTCCTCGCTCACGGCGTCGGCGAGGCGCGCGATCATCTCGGGTGGTGTCAGCGGGCGGGCGGCGTCGTGCACGAGGATGACGTCGGGGCGTTCCATCTCCGCGAGGACCTCGAGCCCAGCCGCGACGGATGCCTGCCGGCTCGCTCCCCCGGCGGCGATTCGAACCTCGATGCTCGGCGGGTGACCGAGCTCGGGCCAAGCGCGCCTGGCGGCGGCTTGCAGCTGTTCGTCGGCCACGACGGCCTCGAAGGCTGCGAGCTGGTCGGCCGGTGCCGTCACGATGATCGTGGGGATGCCTGCGAGCGCCATCGAGGCGACGGCGTAGGCGAGCATGGGCTGGCCGCCGACCTCAACGAGGGCTTTGGGTATGCCAGCGCCGAGTCGGTTGCCCGACCCGGCGGCGGTGACAATGGCGGCGCAGCCGGCACGTGTGGCCGACATGGCGCGCCTACTTTTCTTCTTCGGTCGTCTCTTCGGCGGGCACGTCCGCGCCCTCGTCGAGGACCTCGTCGACGCGATCGCGCGCGGTGTCTTCGGTTACTTCCTCGGCGAGCGCGACCTCGGACTCGAGGATCTGGCGCGCCTTGGACAGCATGCGCTTCTCGCCGGCGGACAGACCACGGTCGGCGTCACGGCGAGATAGGTCACGCACGACCTCGGCGACCTTGATGACGTCGCCGGAGGCGATCTTCTCGACGTTGGCCTTGTAGCGGCGCGACCAGTTCGTTGGTTCTTCGGTGTGCGAAGAACGCAGCACGTCGAAGACCTCTTCCAGGCCCTCTTCATCGACGACGTCACGCACGCCGACGAGATCGAGATTTTCCGCGGGGACCTCGATCGTCAGATCGCCCTGGGCGACGTTGAGCTTGAGGTAGGTTTTTTCTTCGCCGCGGATGGTGCGCTTGTTGATGGCTTCGATCGTTGCGGCACCGTGGTGCGGGTAGACGACGGTTTCGCCAACCTTATAGGGAACGGACACGTGTATAGACTCCCTCTTGACAGATACTTCGGCTATTCTATCACGCGGGTTTTGCCCTTAACCATGCGGAATTTGAGCTAATTAAGGCCATGGCACGCCCAATAGTCCTTCCCTCTATTCTCCGGTACGCTTACCTCAAACGTACGTCTGTATTCCTGACCCAAGGAGTCCCCTCATGGCTCGTCGTTCGTCGCTGAAACTCGCCGCGATTGCCGCGGTATGTGCTGCCGGGCTTGGCCTATCGGCCTGTACTTCCGCTAGCCCGATCCTTACGACGAAGTCCTATGCCGCATCCGATGGCGTGCGGGCCCAGCTTTCGGAGCACGTGCGCGCCGAGAACCTCATGATTTTGACCGAGGGCCCGGGCAGCGAGGCGGCGCTTTATGGTGCGCTCGTCAATAATTCTGAGGAGCCGGTGACGTTCACGATCACCGTCGGTGACCTGCCCGAGCAGACCGTGGAGGTCGCACCGGGCGCCGTCGTCAGCCTGCCGCAGGACGGCGCGGAGAGCGCGAGCGGGGACTACCAGCCGGGCGCGACCGTCGAAGGTTCGGTCGCAACTTCGCAGACGGGTTCGCACAGTGTGCAGGTGCCGATCCTTGACGGCACGCTTCCGCCCTACGACGAATACCTCGTCGGCGACAAGTAGCGCAGCGACAAGGAGGGCGACGCGCTAGGCGTCGACCATCTTGTAGCCAAGTCCCCGCACCGTCCGGATCATCCGGGGGGCTGCGGGGTCTTCTTCGATCCGGCCGCGGATCCGCTTGATGTGGACGTCGAGGGTCTTCGTGTCCCCCACGTAGTCCTCACCCCAGATGCGATCGAGGAGCTGGCCGCGCGTCAGGACGCGATCGGAGTTGCGCATGAGGAATTCGAGGAGTTCGAATTCGCGCAGCGGCATGTCGATGAGCTGACCATCGACCTCGACCTCGTGACGGTCAACGGACAGCCGCACTCGCCCGACCTCGAGGACCTCTTCGTGGTTGACGTGCTCGGAGCTGTGTTCCGAGCGGCGCAGGACGGCCGAGATGCGCGCGAGGAGTTCGCGATAGGAGTACGGCTTCGTGACGTAATCATCGGCGCCGATTTCCAGTCCGACGACCTTATCGATCTCCGAGTCCTTGGCCGTGAGCATGATGACGGGGACGTTGGAGGTTTTGCGGATCTCGCGGCATACCTCGGTGCCGGATAGCCCCGGCAGCATGAGGTCGAGCAGGATGACGTCGAAGTCGTCGGTGAAGGCATCGAGGGCGGCGATTCCGTCCTCGACGGCGACGACGTCGTAGCCATCTCGCGTGAGCGAGTAGGCCAGCGGTTCGCGGTAGGACTCTTCGTCTTCGACCACCAGAATGCGGGTCACAGGTGCTCCTTCGATTCGGCATCGCGGCCCTTGGGGAAGGCGCGCGGGATGATCAGGGTGAAGGTCGAACCGCGGCGCGGCTCGGACCAGATGGTCACGGTACCGCCGTGATCGGCGGCGATGTGCTTGACGATGGAAAGGCCGAGCCCGGTCCCGCCCGTATCGCGCGAGCGGGCATCGTCGATGCGGTAGAACCGTTCGAAGATGCGGTCACGCTGGTCGAGCGCGACTCCGATCCCCTCGTCGACGACGGCGATGCGGACGACTTCCGCGTCGCCGGATACCCCGAGGTTGACGCGGGTATTGGGCTCAGAATAGCGGATCGCATTATCGAGCAGGTTGCGCACGGCGGTCATGAGCAGGCTCGGATCGCCGTAGACCTGTAGGCCGGGGGTTCCGCCACTGACGAGTTCGACCTGCGCGCTGCTGGCGGCGACCCGGACGCGGTCGATCGCCTCGGCGACGACCTCGTCGATTTCGACGAGGCTCGGTTTAACGAGCGCGTCGGGGCTTTCTAGCTGGGACAGCGCGATGATCTCCTTGACCAGCCGCCCGAGGCGCGTCGCCTCGCGCTTCATTCGGGAGGAAAAGTGCCGCACGGCCTGGGGGTCTTCTGCGGAGTCGTGAACGGTCTCGGCAAGCAGGGCCAGTGCCCCGACGGGGGTCTTGAGCTCGTGGGAGACGTTCTGCATGAAATCGCGTCGGGTGTTTTCCAGCCGGACTTTTTCTGTCCGGTCGGTGGCCGCCAGCAGGATGCGGCCGCGGGGCAGGTGGGAAAACCGCAGCGTGAGGTAATACACGCTGGATCCCGCCAGGGTCGAGCGCGGCACCTCGACGTCTTCCTGGACGGCGGTATCGGTGGCGACCGCCCGCTCGAAAAGTTCGCGGACGCGACCGTTAGCCAGCTCGTTGTCGACCACGAGGCCTAGAGAGACGGCCGTCGCATCCGCGCGCAAGACCTCGCCGGAGTCCTTCAGCAGCACAATCCCGCCGGAAAGGACCGCGAGGATATTGGACTCATCGGGGGTGATGTCTTCCGACGGTTCCGGATCCTTGCCGCGCATTTGGCGTTGCGAGAACCGGAATGAGGCGACGGCGACGGAGCCGACAAACAGCCCAAGGAGGGCCGCAATGATGGCTTGCCAAGGTGTGTCCACATCCGACACTGTAGGGGCAAAGTCGGGAGAAGTCCCAGCGCTTCCCATCGGTGACGTAATGTTCCCTGCCGGGTCACCTCGCGTTAACCTAGACATGGTCGACTAAGGCGTCGACACCCTCAGGAGATCAAGGAGCATGGTCCGTGCGTGCAATTTTCCGCCAGGAGCTTGAGCAGCTCGGCGACAACCTCATCGAGATGAGCCAGCTCGTCGCGACGGCCGTCCAGAAGGCCGCGAAGGCCCTCGCTGACGCCGATCTGGCGCTCGCTGAGCAGGTCATCGACGAAGACGAACAGATTAACGAGCTCGAGCGCACCGTCGACGAAATGTGTGTCTCGCTGCTCGCCCGCCAGCAGCCCGTGGCAACCGACCTGCGCGTCGTGGTCACCGGGCTCATGATGTCGACGACGCTGGAGCGTATGGGCGACCTCGCTCGCCACGTCGCCTACGTTGCTCGCGGCCGCTACCCACGCACTGCCGCGAGCGGTGACCTGCAAAAGCTGCTGAACAAGATGGGTAAGGCCGCCACCGAGATGGCGAAGCTCGTCGTCTCGCTCATGGAATCGCGCGATCTGTCGGAAGCCGCGCGGATCGAAACCGATGACGATCACCTTGACCAGCTGCACCGTGAGGTCTTTACTCGCGTGCTGAACAAGGACAATGAGCTCGATCGTCAGGAGCTCATCGACATCATCCTGCTCGCCCGCTTCTTGGAGCGCTTCGGCGACCACTGCGTCTCGCTGGCCCGCCGCACCTCTTTCCTCGTGACCGGCGACCTGTCGAACTCGGTATCGCTGCCGCTGGAAGAAGACGCGACGGACCCGCACGCGGGTTAAGCGCCTACGCAAAGGCGGGCCGGAAGCGATTGCTTCCGGCCCGCCTTGGTGTTGCGCGAGGCTACTTGCCCTGGTTCGCAACCGCCTGGATGGCCGCGGCGGCCGCGTCCGGATCCAGGTAGGTGCCACCCTTCTTGATGGGCTTGAGGTCCTCGTCGAGCTCGTAGACGAGCGGAATGCCCGTCGGGATGTTGAGCCCGGCGATGTCCTCATCCGAGATTCCGTCGAGGTGCTTGACGATCGCACGCAGCGAGTTGCCGTGCGCGGCAACGATGACGGTCTTACCGGACTTCAGGTCCGGAACGATTTCCTCTTCCCAGTAAGGCAGCATGCGCTCAAGGACGTCCTTGAGGCATTCCGTGCTGGGAATCGGCTCGCCGGCGTAGCGTGGGTCGGAGTCCTGGGAGAATTCCGAGCCGAGTTCGATCTCCGGCGGCGGGGTGTCATAGGAGCGGCGCCACTCCATGAACTTCTCCTCGCCGTATTCGTCGCGGATCTCCTTCTTGTTCTTGCCCTGCAGCGCGCCGTAGTGGCGTTCGTTCAGGCGCCAGTTCCGCTTGACGGGGATCCAGTGGCGATCGGCGGCATCAAGAGCGAGGTTCGCAGTCGAGATCGCGCGACGCAGCAGTGAGGTGTGGAGGACATCGGGCAGAATGTTCTCCTTCTTCAGCAGCTCACCGCCCTTCTTTGCTTCCTCGACTCCCTTGTCGGATAGCGGAACATCCACCCATCCGGTAAAGAGATTCTTCGCATTCCAGTCGCTCTGGCCGTGCCGAAGCAGTACCAGTGTGTACGTCATTGGATTAACTCCAGATTCGGTTGACAGTAACAAACAAAATTACGAGGAGGTCGCTTCGAGATAGCGTTCGCGAATATCGGCGGGAATTCGGCCACGGTCTGAAACCTTAATGCCTTCCTTTACCGCCCAGGCGCGAATCTTCGCAGCGTCGGACTGGCCGCGCGCATCGGATGCGGAGCGACGGGTAGCGCGCTGGCCGGGGCGGCGGCGCGCCTTTTCGATCCAGCTGTTCAGTGACTCACGCAGTTCACCGGCATGCTGATCGTTGAGGTCGATTTCGTAGGTGACTCCATCAAGGCCGAAGCGCACCGTCTCCGAGGCTTCACTCCCATCAATGTCGTCAATGAGCACAATGTGGACTTTTTGCGCCATGGGATCTCCTTTGTCGAATATGACTGCCCGCCCCTCAGTCTATTGCACCGCAATTAGTGAATTCAAAGAATTCGGACGATTCCTATTTCTTTGATGGCTGCTGAGCGTCAGCAATATTCTCCGGATTAGGATGTTCGGCCTCGTAGGTCTCTTCCATCTCTTGCAGCAACCGACGTTCGCGTCGATCTGCTTGAAAGATGAGGCGCATGACAAAAAAGAACAGGACGCCTACCGCTACCGGAGGAAAGATGGCGATGAGGTATTCCATGCCCCGATAATATCGCGATATGCAAGCGCCCCGCCCGGGTGACCGGACGGGGCGCTTTGCTGGAGCCGCCTAAGGGAATCGAACCCTCGACCTATTCATTACGAGTGAATCGCTCTGCCGACTGAGCTAAGGCGGCGTCGCCGCAGTCGCCTGCGGCTCTCCCGACTTTAGCGAAAAGTGGGGAGCTTGGACAACTCAGGAACAGCGAGTTCCGTCACTAGGAACGGTGCCGTCGATGAGGAAGTCGTCCACGTGGTTGGCGATGCAGGTGTTCGTGGCGTTGTAGGCAGTGTGGCCTTCGCCCTCATAGGTCAGCAGATGGCCGTTTTCCAGCTGCTTGGCAAGGGCTTCGGACCACTTGTACGGGGTGGCCGGGTCGCCCGTCGTGCCCACGACGAGGATCGGGTCGGAGCCGGAGGCCTTGAGCTCGGTGCGCTCGCGCGTCGACTTCACGGGCCAGTTCTCGCACTGCAGGTCGCCGTAGCCGAGGTCTTGGCCGAACAGTGGGGAGGCCTGCTCGATCGTCTTGGCTTCTTCGGCCCATTCTTCCTTCGTGCCGTGTACCGGGTAGTCGAGGCAGTTGATGGCGGTGAAGGCCTCATCGGAGTTGGTGGCGTAGGTGCCGTCGGCGTTCCGGTCCGACATCATGTCGGCCATCATGAGCAGCATGGAGCCGTCCTGCTGGGTCATGGCCTGGGTCAAGCCCATGGTCAGTTGCGGCCAGCTCTGCTGGGAGTACAGCGGGGTAATGACGCCGGTGATGCCGAGGGGCCGGGTCAGCATGCGGTCGCCGTCGCCGGTGGGCAGCGGGTTGGTGCGCAGCGAATCGAAGAAGCGCTTGAGTTGCTCGATGCCGTCGTCGACGCTGCCCTTTAGAGGGCAATTGGAGCCGGCCTGGCAGTCGGCGATGTAGGCGCGGATGGACTTGTCGAAGCCCTCTGCCTGGCCGAGGGAGACGTCGAAGGACGTCGTGGCGGGATCGAGCGCGCCGTCGAGGACAAAGCGGCCGACGTTCTTGGGAAAGAGATCGGCGTAGGTGCCGCCGAGGTAGGTGCCGTAGGAAAAGCCGAGGTAGTCCAAGGTGGGGGCGCCGGAGATGACGGCGCGCAGGATGTCCATGTCGCGGGCGGCGGAGACGGTGTCGACGAAGCCGAGGAGCTTGCCCGTGTTTTCGGCGCACTTCTCGCCGTAGGCTCGCGTCGCCGCGGCGGCGGCCTCGCGGCCGGCTTCGCTGGACAGGTCCGCATCCTCGGCGCGATAGGCATCGCGCTCGGCGTCGGACAGACACGAAACGGCGCTGGATTCGTTCACGCCCCGGGGGTCAAAGCCGGTGAGGTTGTAGTGCTCGCGCAGTTTCTTCGTCGCGAGGTGGTTGACGTAATCCATCATCTGGACGCCGGAGCCGCCCGGGCCGCCGGGGTTGAGCAGCAAGGCGGGCGCGTCGGGGCCGGCGGAGACGAGCTGCTTGACGCGGATCGTGATGGTTTCGCCGTCCGGATTGGCGTAGTCCATCGGCACGGTGACATCGGTGCAGCGTAGGTCGGTGCCGCAGTCTTCCCAGGTGATCTGCTGGGAGTAGAACGTCTCGAGTCCCTCGGGTACGGCCGAGGAGTCGGGCGTGCGCGCGGTCAGGGGGACGCCGTCCGAGCTCGATGATTCGGAGGGTTTGGTCACGGTGGGCGTGGTGCATCCGGCGAGCAGGAGCGCCGCGGATGCGAGGCCGATGAGCAGCTTCGATTTCACCTTATCTACTGTACGGAAATGCGCGCCGGGCGTGAGTCATGCCTGGGGACGAATCGCAATGAGCATCGCCTCCACCGCCAGCAGTGGGGCGACGTTGGCGGCCAGGCGGCGGCGCGCGGTTTCCACGGCCACCATCGTGGCGACGGAGCGCTCGAGGCTGCCGGCGGCGGCGAGGCGATCGATGTCGGAGGCGAGATCGGCGTTGACGAGGTCGATGTCGGAGCCGAGTTGGCGCACGACGACGTCGCGGTACAGGGAGAGGAGATCGACCATGATGCGGTCCAGCACGTCGCGCTGGAAGCGCGTGGCGCGGCGCTTGTGGTCCTCTTCGAGCTGCTTGACGCGGGCGCGCACGGCCGGGGGTAGACGCGTCGTGCCGTCGTCGACGCCGAGATCGCGCAGCAGCTTTTCCTTTTCTTTGCGGTCGCGTTCCTCGGTGGCGGCAGCCGCGTCGTCCTTGGCGAGATCGACGAGCGTCGAGGCAGCGAGGACGGCGTCGGAGACGCTGCGGATTTCCAGCGGGAGGCGAAGGATTGCGAGGCGGCGGGAGCGGGCGGCGTCGTCGGTGGCGAGGCGGCGTGCCATCCCGACGTGGCTTTGCGCGGCGCGGGCGGCAGCGCGGGCGATGTCCGGGTCGATGCCGTCGCGGCTGGCGAGCAGCTCCGCGATGGCGTCAACGGGTGGGATGCGCAGGCCGATGTGGCGGCAGCGCGAGCGGATCGTCATGATGACGTCCTCGGTGGAGGGCGCGCACAGCAGCCAGATGGTGCGCTCGGGGGGTTCTTCGATCGATTTGAGCAGGACGTTGGAGGTGCGTTCGAGCATGCGATCGGCGTCTTCGACGATGATGATGCGCCAGCGGCCGCCCGATGGTGCGCGCTGGGCAACTTGGATGAGGCCGCGCACCTCCTCCATCGCGATGACGACCTTCTCCGTCGTGACGCGGGTGACGTCGGGGTGGGTGCCGGCCAGGACCTGGCGGCAGTTCTCGCAGCGACCGCAACCGGCGGGCGTCTCGCGGCACTGCAGGGCGGCGGCGAACGCCGTGGCGGCAACCGAGCGGCCCGAGCCCGGAGGGCCCGTGATCAGCCAGGCGTGGGTCAGCGCCCCCTTGGTGGCGAGGGCGTCGGTCAGTTCGGCGACGACGTGGTCCTGACCGATGAGCGCATCCCACACGCTCATGGGCGGCCTGCTTTCAGGCGCGCGGTGACGGCGGCCGCGACATCGGCGGCGATTGCCTCGGGCTCGCGGGCCGCGTCGATGACGACGAACCGCTCCGGTTCGGCGGCGGCCGCGGCGAGGAAGTTGTCCCGCACGCGGGTGTGGAAGGCGAGCGGCTCGCGCTCGAGACGGTCGGGCTCGCCGGTGCGGCGCGCGGCACCGATGCGCGGATCGAGGTCGAACAGGATCGTCAGATCGGGCAGCAGCCCGTCCGTCGCCCACAGCGAGAGGTCGCGGATTTCCTGGGTGCCGAGCTCGCGGGCGGCGCCCTGGTAGGCGACGGAGGAATCGAGGTAGCGGTCTGATAGGACGATGGCGCCGCGCTCGAGCGCCGGGCGCACGATGCGGGCGACGTGTTCGGCTCGGTCGGCGGCAAACAGCAGCGCCTCGGTGCGGGCATGGATGTGGCCGGAATGCTGCATCAGGCGGCGCAGTTCCGCCCCGAGCTCGCCCTCGCCCGGCTCGAAGGTGACAAGGACGTCGTGGCCATCCTCGCGAAGCAGCTCGGCGAGCCGGCGAATCTGGGTGGATTTGCCGGCGCCGTCGCCACCTTCGAACGTGATGAACACGCGCGGCTCCTTAGCTCTTCTTCGTCGTCTTCTTCGCGGCCGTCTTCTTGGCGGGCGCCTTCTTTGCCGTCGCCTTCTTGCGTGCGGGGGCCTTGCGCTTGGCGGGGCCCTTCGCACGCTTTTCGGCGAGCAGCTCGTAGGCGCGCTCCGCGGAGATGCCTTCGACGGTCTCGGCGCGCGGGACCGTCACGTTGGTCGTGCCGTCGGTGATGTAGGGGCCGAAGCGTCCGTCCTTAATGACGACGGGCTTTTCCGTGGCCGGATCGGTACCCAGCTCGCGCAGCGGCGGCTTGGCGGTCTGCCCGCGTCGCATCTTCGGCTGCGCGTAGATCTCGAGCGCTTCGGCCTCGGTGATCGTGAAGATCTGGTCTTCGCTGGTCAGCGAGCGCGAGTCGGTGCCCTTCTTCAGGTAGGGCCCGTAGCGGCCGTTTTGCGCGGTGATCTCGGTGCCTTCGGCGTCCTTTCCAACGACGCGCGGCAGGCTCATGAGCTTCAGCGCATCCTCGAGGGTGACGGTGGAAAGGTCCATCGTCTTAAACAGCGAGGCCGTCTTCGGCTTGGGCTTGCGCTTGGGCTTGGCCTCACCCTCGGCGGGTTCGGGCAGGACCTCGGTGACGTAGGGCCCGAAGCGGCCGTTCTTGGCGATGATCGTGTGCCCGGTATCCGGGTCGACGCCGAGCTCGCGGCCATCATCGGCGCTTGCGGCCAGGAGTTCGCGGGCTTTGTCCTCGGTCAGCTCATCGGGGGCGATGTCCTCCGGCACGGAGGCGCGCTGCGGATCGCCACCCTCGGCCGGGGCTTCGGCCTCCAGGTAGGGGCCGTAGCGTCCGACGCGCAGCGTGATGCCGGGAGCGATGTCGACGGAGTTGATCGCGCGGGCATCAATGTCGCCCAGCCCTTCGACCAAGCCCTTCAGGCCGCTCGCATCGTTTCCTGGCCCGAAGTAGAAATCGGTCAGCCACTGGACGCGATCCCGGTTGCCGGCGGCGATTTCGTCGAGATCGGATTCCATCTCAGCGGTGAAGTCGTAATCGACCAGGCGCGAGAGGTTTTCTTCCAGCAGTCGCACCACGGCGAAGGCGAGCCACGTCGGGATGAGGGCCTGGCCGCGGCGGAAGACGTAGCCACGGTCGGCGATGACGCTCATCGTCGCGGCGTAGGTCGAGGGCCGGCCGATCCCGCGCTCTTCCAGCGCGCGCACGAGGGAGGCCTCGGTGTAGCGCGGCGGCGGGTTGGTCGTGTGGCACTCGGCGGTAACGTCGCGGACGGTGAGCAGCTGGCCGCGCGTGAGCTCGGGCAGGCGAACGGATTCGTCGCTCGCTTTTTCGTTGCGCTTGGCGTCGCGGCCCTCTTCGTAGACGGCGAGGAAGCCGCGGTGCGTGATGACTGTGCCGGAGGCCGACATTTCGACGTCTCCGACGCCCTCGACGTCGGCGGTGATGCGCACGGTATCGGTGTGGCCGGTGGCATCGGTCATTTGGCTCGCGAGCGTGCGACGCCAGATGAGGTCATAGAGTTTCAGTTGCGCGCCCGAGAGCTGGCTGGCGAGTTCATCGGGGCTGCGGAAGGTCGAGCCCGCGGGACGAATCGCCTCGTGCGCCTCCTGGGCGCCCTTCGATTTCTTTTCATACACGCGAGGCTTATCCGCGACGTTGGCCGAGCCGAAAAGCTCGGCGGCCTGTGCGCGGGCGGCGGCGATCGCCTGGCCGGATAGCGCCGTGGAGTCGGTACGCATGTAGGTGATGTAGCCGTTTTCGTACAGCGACTGGGCCGTGCGCATGGCATCGCGCGCGCTCATGCGCAGCTTGCGGGAGGCTTCCTGCTGCAGCGTGGAGGTCGTAAAAGGAGCCGCGGGACGGCGCCGGTAGGGCTTGGTCTCCACCGCTGAGACGGCGACGGCGTCCCGGCTGCCGGCCTCGCTCAGGCCCGCGGCGATGCGCTGCGCTTGCGCCTCGTCAAGGACGAGGACACCGGCGGAGCTGGCCTTGTCACTCAGTGCACCGTCGTCTGAAAAGTCGCGGCCGGTTGCCACCTTCGCGCCGTCTACGGTTGTGACGCGGGCGCTGAACTCCGGTTCGGTGTCCGGGGCCTTGAGCTCCGCGGTGATGTCCCAGTAGCTGGCGGCCACGAATGCCATGCGCTCGCGTTCGCGCTCGACGACGAGGCGCGTTGCGACCGACTGGACGCGGCCCGCCGAGATTCCGGCCTTGACCTTGCGCCACAGCAGCGGCGAGACCTCGTAGCCGACGAGGCGGTCGAGGATTCGCCGGGTTTCTTGGGCGTCGACGAGGCGGTCATCGACCTGGCGCGTCGCGGCCTTCGCTTCTTCGATCGCCTCGGGGGTGATCTCGTGGAAGACCATGCGCTTGACGGGAACCTTCGGCTTAAGCACCTGCAGCAGGTGCCAGGCAATCGCCTCTCCCTCGCGGTCCTCATCAGTGGCAAGAATGAGTTCGTCGGCGTCCTTTAAATAGCGCCGCAGTTCCGTGACCTTCTTCTTCTTATCCGAATCCACCACATAGTAGGGATCGAAACCCTCATCGACGTTGACACCGAACTTTCCGTACGGACCCTTTTTCATGTCGGCGGGCAGTTCGGAGGGTTGCGGAAGGTCCCGGATGTGCCCCACTGAGGCTTCAACCTGATACCCGTCGCCGAGGTAGGCCGCGATGGTTCTCGCCTTCGCAGGAGACTCGACGATCACAAGGGAACGGGTGGCAGACACGGATCATCCTTCGCAGATATATAGAGGAACGGTCTAGGGGTTACCCTACACACCACCGCTGAGCATACGCCCTTTTGTGGCACGTGATCTCGCGCGGCTGCCTGCAGGCCCCGTCTCGATATGCTGCCTCATATGTACGACATCGACCCGCTCACCCTGCGCGAGCGCATCACCGATCAGGATGCCTTCGATCACGAACTTGCCCAGCTGCGGGCGGCGTTTGCTAACGGTTCGGACGTGCGCGCCCAGCTCGTGCCGATGCTACGGATCGCGGGTCGGCTCGATGAGGCCGAACGGATGGGACGTGATTACCTCGGACAGCTCGATCCCGATGTCTCCCCCGCCCGCGCTCATGCCGCCCGGCTGCGCCTTGCCCACGTCCTGCAATATCAGGGCCGATTCGATGAGGCCCTCACACTATTCGACGCTGTCGTCGCCGCCACCTCCGGATCGCTGCACGCCTTCGCGTTGCAGCATCGCGGCAAGTGCCTCCTAGAATCCGGCGTCGCCCAACGCGACACCGCCCAGCTTCGAGCTGCGCTCGCCGATCTGGAAAATGCCCACGCGTTGCGTCACGCCCTGCAGGTTGCCAACGAGTTAATTGCGTCGTCTTCGCTGGCGGTCAATCGGGTGCGTGAGATCCTTCAATCCACTTCAGAAAACTAGTTATCCACAGAAAGTATCCACACCCGTGTGAACAAGTACCCAGTCATCCGGGAAAATCTGTGGATGAACCGTGGACAACCCTGAGGATGGGTATTTTCGGCAGAATCTAGCGGAAATTTGTCCATAGCACACGGAGCCTAGAACTTGCAACATCGCGGATAATCACACGGTTGTCCTCAGTTATCCACCGAGGTGTGAGCACAATACACACCTTTTGTAGGTGGTCTACTAAGACTTCGGCGCGCTGGCCGATTTCGTTGGCGCGAAGCCGCCCGTTAACCAGATGATTGCCACAAGAATGCCTGGAACGATCCATCCCGCGACCCCCAAAATCGTGGCGAGGGTCGTATTGAAGATGAGCGGGGCGGCGCCCAGAACGAAGGCTAGACCCGCCGCAGCGTTCAATGCCCCGTGGCCGATGGCGGCCGGCCACACCGAGTCGGTGCGCAGTCGGACCCAATACAACAGGGCACCCACGAGGGTGCACATGCCCGTCATGGCGCCGGCAGCGACGATGGGGTTCGCGCCGGGATAGTTGTAGCCAAGCAGCAACAGCGGCAGGTGCCACAGCCCCCATGCGATGCCGGAGAACACGATCATCGGAAGCACGCCAAGGTGCGAGAGATGCGGCATGAGCCAGCCGCGCCAACCGATTTCTTCCCCGAGCGCCGGAATGATATTCAGCAGCGAGAAAAAGACAATCGAAATGATCTGCGCGACAAGCACCTCGTGCAGGGTCGCCGGGATCTGCTCAATGGCCTCCGCATTGTTCTGCGCGAGCGCCTGCTCGACCATGATCGAGCTCAGTCCCGATAGATTGGCGAAATCGAAGCGGTACACCCCAAAGAGTGCCGAGGTCACGAGCGCGAGGAAGACGAGGACAATCATGCCGAGCCAGGCCAGCACAAAGTATCCGAAGAAGCGTTTATAGGGCCGGGTAAAACTCAGCCCGAGCCGTTGAAAGCCCGAGATCTGGCCGTCGCGCGCCATGAGCGGATAACGCTGGATCCAAAAGACGACGATGAGCGCCGCGATCATAGGGGTCGCCATGATCCCCACCGAAATCGGGATGAAGAACCCGTGCGAGAGTCCCGCACCCGAGGTGTACAGCGGCAGTGCGAGAAGCCAGGCGAGACCGAATGCGATCGCGATATAGGCGATCAGTGGGCGAGCAAAGCCCGCCGAGGGGGCACTCACGAGGCGAGCAGCGTCGCGACGAGCGAGGTGAAGAACGTCGCGCCGTCAGTTCCGGTGCGCGGCCCCAGCGGTCCGTCGGGACCGTAGCCGGCTTCCACGGCGTGCTCCGGGTGCGGCATCAGGCCGACGACGTTGCCCTGCTCGTTGGTGATGCCGGCGATGTCGTTGATTGAACCGTTGGGGTTCATGCCGTAGTAGCGGAAGACGACGCGGCCGGCATCTTCCAGCTCATCGATCGTCGCGGCATCGGCCACGAACTGCCCCTCGCCGTTCTTCAGCGGGATCGTGATCGTTTGACCGGGCGTGAAGCGGCAGGTGAAAGCGGTGTCGGTGTTTTCCACGCGAAGCTGCTGGTCGCGGCAGATGAAGTGCTGGTGATCGTTTCGCACAAGGGCCCCCGGCAGCAGGTGCGATTCGCACAGCACCTGGAAACCGTTGCAGATGCCAAGGATCGGCATGCCACCGCCCGCGGCGTCGACGACGGCGTCCATGACCGGGGCGAAACGCGCGATCGCGCCGCAGCGCAGGTAGTCGCCGTAGGAGAAGCCGCCGGACAGCACGATGGCGTCCACGTCTTGCAGGCCCTCGTCGGCATGCCACAGCGGAACGGCCTGGGCTCCGGTCAGGCGGATCGCGCGCAGGGCGTCGCGATCATCGAGGGTGCCAGGGAAGGTCACGACGCCGATGCGCAGCCGCGCTACATCGGACTCGTTGAGGGAGACATCCGCGTTCAGGGCGCGGGGAGATTCAATCGGCTCGGTCAGATCGAGCCCGGGCATGGAGGAGGGGACAACCACGGCGCTAGTCCGCCTCGGTTGCTTCGACGCTGACGACGTCTTCAATGATGGGGTTGGACAGCGTGGATTCCGCGACGATGCGGGCGGCCTGCAAGTGCTCTTCGGTCACGTCGCCCTCGACTTCGAGTTCGAAGCGCTTGCCCTGACGCACGCCGGTAAAGGAGTGTTCACCGAGGCGCCCGAAGGCGGTGGCGATGGCCTTTCCCTGTGGGTCTAAAATCTCCGGTTTGGGCATGACGTTGACGATAATTCGACCCATTGTTCCTTCTTTTCGGGGTGCGGGGGAAAAGGGAGTAACGCATAGCAGCCTAACGCCTCGCGCGGCTGCTGTCCGCGCGATCTCACGTGCCGGGAGCTAGAGGACGGGCTGGTGACCCGTGAGGCGTTCGAAGGCGTCGAGGTAGCGCTGGCGGGTGGCGGCCACGACGTCGTCCGGCAGCACCGGCGGCGAGGCGGTTCCGGCCTTGTCCCAGCCGGAGGCGGGCGAGCTCAGCCAATCGCGCAAGTACTGCTTATCAAAGGAGGGGGTGGCCTGCCCGGCCTCCCATTCTTCGGCCGGCCAGAACCGCGAGGAGTCCGGGGTGAGGACCTCGTCGCCGAGGATAATGCCCGCCTGGGTGGGTTCGGCGCGGCGGCCGAATTCGAACTTCGTATCGGCGATGATGATCCCGCGGGTGGCGGCGATCTCGGCCGCCGTCGTGTACAGCGCGATGGTCAGATCGCGCAGCTGCTCGGAGATCTCGTAGCCGAGCTTTTTCACCATCTGATCAAAGGTGATGTTCTCGTCGTGCTCCCCGACCGCGGCTTTGGCAGCGGGGGTAAAGATGGGCTCGGGCAATTTATCGCCCTCGCGCAGCCCAGGCGGGAGCGCGACGCCGCAGATCGCGCCGTCGCGGCGATACTCCGCGAGCGCCGAGCCCGTGAGATAGCCGCGGGCGACGCATTCGACGGGGTACATGTGCAGCTGGTGGCAGATCATCGCGCGGCCCTCGACCTCGGCGGGCACGTCGTAGGAGACCACATGGTTGGGGACGACGTTGCGCAGCTGATTGAACCACCACTGCGACATTTGGGTGAGGATCTTGCCCTTGTCGGGAATCACGGTGGGCATGACGTGGTCGTAGGCGCTGATGCGATCGGAGGCGACGACGAGGACGACGTCCCCGATAGGTGAGACGGAGGAGTCCTGCGGCACATAGAGATCGCGCACCTTGCCGGAATACATGTGCGCCCAGCCGTCTAGATCAAGCATGACCCGTCCCTGCCTCAGTGGTTAGAGATTCTCGTTCCATCGTGCCACGGTTGGCTCCCCGGTGCGCGGTCTGCTCGCATCCGGGACGACGATCGTCTCGGTTGCGGCAGCGATGTCTCGTCGATAGTGCGATCCGCGCAGGCCGATGCCGGCGATCGTCTCGTAGGCGTCGGCGCGCGCAGCCTCGATATCAGGGCCGCGGCCGATGACGCCGAGGACGCGTCCCCCCGAGCAAATAAGTTCGCCGTCGCGCAGCGCGGTGCCCGCGTGGCGGAGCTTGGCCTCGACCTGCTCGGTGCCGCTCACGCAATCGCCCGTCGTGGGCGTGGCCGGGTAGTTTTCGGCGGCGAGCACGACGACGACGGCGGCGCCGTCGTGCCAGCGCAGCTCCGGCAGCGTGGACAGGCTGCCCGTCGCGGCAGCGTAGAGCAGCTCGGGTAGCGAGGATGCAAGCAGCTCGAGGACGACCTGGGTTTCCGGATCGCCGAAGCGCGCGTTGAACTCGATGACGCGCAGGCCCCGCGAGGTCAGCGCGAGGCCGCAGTAGAGCAGGCCAGTGAATGGGGTGCCGCGGCGCGCCATTTCCTTCAGTGCCGGACGCGCGACGCGCTGCAGGACTTCCTCGGTGATGCCCGCGGGCAGCCACTCAAGCGGCGCATAGGCGCCCATGCCGCCGGTGTTCGGGCCGGTATTGCCCTCGCCGACGCGCTTGAAATCCTGGGCGGGCAGCAGCGCGACGGCGTCGGTGCCGTCGCACACGCAAAAGAGTGAAACCTCGGGGCCGTCGAGGTAGTCCTCGATGACGACGGCGCCGCCCGGGGCGGAAAGGCACTCGCGCGCGTGGGCGAGCGCGGCCTCGCGATCGTCGGTGACAATGACGCCCTTGCCCGCTGCCAGGCCGTCATTTTTCACGACGTAGGGCGCACCGAAGGCATCGAGCGCGTCTTCGACTTCGGCCTCACTCGTCGCGAGGCGCGCCATCGCCGTCGGGATATCGGCTGCGGCCATGACGTCCTTGGCGAAGGCCTTGGAGCCCTCAAGCTGGGCGGCGGCCCTCGTCGGGCCGAAGGCCGGGATGTTTGCGGCCTGCAGCGCGTCAACGACGCCCGCGACGAGCGGGGCTTCCGGCCCGATGACGACGAGATCGATGGCGTGCTCGCGGGCGGCGGCAACGACGGCGTCGACATCGCACGGGTCGAGTTCGATGTTGGTGCCGATGGCGGCCGTGCCGGGGTTACCGGGCGCAATTAAGAGGAGCTCGGTCATCGGGTCGCGGGCGAGCGCGGCGGCGAGGGCGTGTTCGCGGCCGCCGGAGCCTAGCAGCAGGATTCTCACGCTTGCACACTACCAAGATGACGCGCCAAAGCCCGGGCCTACGGGCCTAGAAACCTGTCCCAGCTCACACTTGGTAGCGTGGTGGTATGCCGCACGCGGTCTTCCTTGGTCTTTCGACGCTCGATGTCATCCACGCCCGTAGCCGCGCGCTCGGGGCGAACGAGAAGGCCCGCGCAGCCGCGCAATTCCTCGCTGCCGGCGGACCCGCCGCGAACGCCGCAGTCACCGCCGCTGCACTCGGCATCGACGCCACGCTCATCACCGCGCTCGGCGATCATCCGCTCGCCGATATCGCCCGGAACGACTTGAGGCACCACGGCGTGCACGTCATCGACGTCGTCGAAGTGAGCGGCACTCCCCCACTGCCGCTGTCCCTCATCCGGCTCGCCACCGCGAGCGCCGAGCGGTCGGTCTCCTCCCTCAACGACGGTGCCCTCGCTGCCGCGGTGCCGCTCGTCCTTCCCGCCGCGGCGCTCGACGTCGTGAGCGCAGCCGAGGCGATCCTCTTCGACGGTTACTACCCCGACCTCGCTCGTAGCGCCCTGGTCTCGCTGCCGGATTCGGCACGCATCGTCCTGGACGTCGGATCGTTCAAGGACGTCTACCGCGATCTCGCGCCGCGTGCGCACATCGCGGCCGCCTCGGCCGACGCCTCGATCCCGGGCGCCGCCGATCCGGCGCTCGGCCTGCTGGCCCTCGGCGCCGATGCGGCCGTCATCACCGCGGGGGCCGAACCTATCCGTGTCGTGGAACCCGGCGGCGAGGAGTCGATCGAGCCGCCAGCGGTTGCGGCAATCGACACGCTCGGTGCCGGGGATGCCTTCCACGGCGCCCTGCTCGCCGCCGCCCTGTGCCGCCCGGGAGCACGCCTGTCCTGGCAGGTCAACTTCGCCGCCCGCGTCGCGTCCCTGCGCACTACCGTCCTCGGGCCACGCGCCTGGCTAAATTCGCCCACCATCGCCACCTTTGCTGGAGAACTCACCTCATGACGTTGCCGTCCCTGCTGCCCACCCCCACCTCCGTCACCGATCTCGGCGGCACCCTGCCACTCGGCACGGCCGTCGCGATCCACCCCGCTGAGCTGCCCGGCGAGGCCGACCCGGTCGGGATCCTCACCCAGCGGCTGCGCGCCACCGCGGGCCTTTCCATCACGAGCAACGCCGACGTCCCGATCACCTTCGCGCGCGAAGATGCGCTGGCCGAGGAGGCCTATCGCCTGCGCATCGATGCCACCGGCGTCACGATCACCGCGAGCACCTCACGCGGCGCCCTGTGGGCCGTCCGCACCCTGTGCCAGCTGCTGCCGCCCGCGATCTTCGGCCCCGGCCCCATGCCGTATAACGCCCTCACCCTGCCGCACGTCGAGATCGTCGACGAACCCACCCATGCCTGGCGCGGCGCGCACCTAGACGTCGTGCGCCACTTCTTCACCGTCGACGAAGTCCTGCGCTACGCCGAGCTCGCCTCCCAACACAAGCTCAACCGCCTCCACCTGCATCTGACCGACGACCAGGGCTGGCGCCTGCCCATCTCCGCCTACCCTCGCTTAACCGAGGTCGGCGCCTTTCGCGAAGGCACGATCCAGGGCAGCCACCGCCAACTTGAAAACAACGGCGACGTCACGGAGCACGACGGCATCCGCTACGGCGGGGCCTACACTCGCGCCGACATCGATCGCATCGTCACCGAATGCGCGCGCCTCGGCCTAATCGTCATCCCCGAGATCGACATGCCCGGCCACATGCAGGCCGCCATCGCCGCCTATCCCGCGCTCGGCGTCGACGGCGTCAGCCACGGCGTGCGCACGAGCTTCGGCGTGTCCAATCACGTCCTGAACCTCTCCGATGACTCGCTGCAGTTCTGCCGCACCGTCCTTGCCGAAACCGCCGAGATGTTCCCCGGCTCGCCCATCCACATCGGCGGCGACGAATGCCCCACCGTCGAATGGAAAGAATCGGAGTCGGTGCGAGCGGATCTCGCTCGCCGCGATCTCACCCCCGATACCGCCCAGGCCTGGTTCTTCCGCGAGATGATCTCCCACGTCAACTGCCTTGGTCGCCCCGCGATCGTGTGGGACGACGGGCTCGGCGTGCCCCCACCAGCGGAGCGCGAACTGACCGGCGACGTCATCATCATGTGTTGGCTCGACGCCCGCTACGGCGTGGCCGCGGCCGAAGCCGGCTACCCCGTCATCATGACGCCCTACCGCTCGACCTACATGAACTTCGGGCATCACGAGGCCGACGACCTGCCCGGCGAGCAACTCTCCTTTAAACCCGCTCTCACCATCGACACGGTCGCGAGCTATACGCCCTACGCCGATGGTTTGAGCGAGGATGGCCGCTCCCGGATCCTTGGCGGCCAGTTCTGCCACTGGACCGAATACACTCGCTCCTACGCGCGCGTCGAGCACCTGTCCTACCCGCGCGGCGCCGTCATCTCCCACATCCTGTGGTCGGGAGAGATCACGGATCGTGAGAGCTTCCTCGACGACGTCTTAGCTCCACACCTCGAGCGTCTAACCGCGGGGGAAGTGAATTTCGCACGAAACTGGCGCTAAGGTGCGAAATCTCTTGGCGCCATAAATCCCTTGGAGTCTGATGGGCACCGATGTAGATTGGGGCCACAATATTCACCAATGCCAGGGGGACTTATGGCACGGGTACGAGCTACCAGCCGGCTCTTGATTGCACTTGTAGCGACAGGATTCTTTATTGCGCCGGCTCAAGCGCACACCGGGGACGGGCACACCTCTGATGTAGATATTTCAGTTGTCAGATGCGGGCCCTGGGGATCACCGCCCCTACAGATACTTGGCACGACAACTTTCACGACGGCAGCTGACCTCGAGCTCCAATGTGGACCGGTATCTCGGACGTACTTCGGGAGAGTGGTTTCCGGGGTCGGTAAAGTGCGCGTCGATGCAGAACGATATGGGAGCAAGAACGGGAAAGCTCACATCCACGTAGATCACAGGAAGCACGACATACCTTCTAGTAGTACGCGGATTCCGGGACTCTCCCATCGCGAACAGAAGAAGTTGGACAAGATTCCAGGGTTCCGAAAAGCTGTAGGTAATGCAGTTACGTACGCCACTGGGAATGCCGGCGCATGGAAGGTCTTCCTTCGATGAGTTCTTTGCCTGAGAGCTTTGAAGATGGGGCTGCCTTCGGTGTTTACGCCGCCTATCGAATCACCGATTTCGTTCCGCACGGCACCTTAGACTTCGTGTGCTGGAAGCTCTCCTCGGATCCGTATTTTGAGCTTTATCGGATTCCCGGGGTTCGAGGCACCTCACTTCCTCCCGATCTGCGCCTTGGCGGGACGTTCCGCTCTGATTTCGAAGCAACGCAGCTGACCGCGCTCCAGGGAGTTCGACGATTTCCACCCGATGTCCCGGGTAGGTCCGTCTTCGATTTCGGCGCGGAGGTATGCCTGCAGTGTTTCGCACTCGACACCGAGTTATTCAACCAGGCCCGCAAGGATAACCGCCTGATCTTTCTCCACGAGATTTCACCACTGTCTGACAACCAGTGGGGGTATGTCGAGTATTACGAGAAATACCCGAAACCGCTGTACGAGGTTCGTTATGACGATCGGCGAATAGCGCTAGTGAATGGCGACCACTTCACCCTCGCGGACGACCACCACAGCCTGTCTATTCATCAGGACTTCTTCGCATGGCGGGTATGGATCAACGACTCGACGACTCCGATCAAAGATGCCTTTTCGATCTCGCCACCAATATTCACCCTCGCCGGCCCTGGAGACATCACCATTTGCGAAACGGACGAACTCTTCATCGAGAAAGAAGCCGATGGGGAGGAGTTCGACGCCTGCTAACGGGCGGGGAACAAGACCAGGGGCCCGGGTCGACAATGGCTGTCAACCTGGGCCCCTGGTGCGTTGAGCTAAGGCTCAGACCTTACTCGGACTTGGCTGCTTGCAGGCGCTCGCGCAGCTTGGTCAGCTGCTCGTTGACCTCGGCCGGGACGTGGTCACCAAACTGGGCGAAGTAGCCCTCGGTGTCGTTGGTCTCGGCAAGCCACGCCTCGGGATCGATGGCGAAGAGCTTGTCCCAGGTCTCCTGATCGAGGTCCAGGCCCTCGAGGTTGAAGTCCTCGCACTTCGGGTAGCGACCTGTCGGGCCATCAATGGCCTCGACCTCGCCCGCGACGCGGCGGACAATCCAGTCCAGGACGCGCGAGTTATCGCCGAAGCCCGGCCACAGCCAGTTGCCCTCCTCGTCCTTGCGGAACCAGTTGACCTGGTAGACGCGGGGGAACTTGTCGCCAAGCTCGTTCTGCATCTCGATCCAGTGGCCCCAGTAGTCGGCCATGTTGTAGCCGCAGAACGGGAGCATCGCGAAGGGATCGTGACGCAGCGAGCCAACGGAGCCTTCCGCAGCAGCGGTCTGCTCGGAGGCAACGGAGGCACCGATGAAGACGCCGTGCGCGCCCTCGTACTGTTCGGCAACGAGCGGCACGTTGGTCGCGCGGCGGCCACCGAAGAGAATCGCGTCGACCGGAACACCCTGCGGGGCTTCCCAGTCGGGGCAGATGATCGGGCACTGCGCGGCCGGCGTGGTGAAACGCGAGTTCGGGTGCGCGGCGGTGGTGGTGGACTCCGGGGTCCAGTCGTTGCCATGCCAGTCGATCAGGTGATCCGGGGTCTCGCCGTCGATGCCTTCCCACCACACGTCGCCATCGTCGGTCAGCGCGACGTTGGTGAAGATGGTGTTCTCGCGCATGGTGTCCATCGCCATCGGGTTCGTCTTGTAGGACGTTCCCGGCGCGACGCCGAAGAAGCCGGCCTCGGGGTTGATGGCGTAGAGGCGACCATCCGGGCCCGGACGCATCCAGGCGATGTCATCACCGATGGTCTCGACCTTGTAGCCCGGGATGGTGGGCTGCAGCATGGCGAGGTTGGTCTTGCCACAGGCCGACGGGAAGGCCGCGGTCACGTGGTACTGCTTGCCGGACTTCTCGTCGGTCAGGCGCAGGATGAGCATGTGCTCGGCCATCCAGCCGTCGCGGCGGGCCATCGTTGAGGCGATGCGCAGCGCGAAGCACTTCTTGCCGAGCAGGGCGTTGCCACCGTAGCCGGACCCGAAGGACCAGATCTCGTTGGTCTCCGGGAAGTGGGTGATGTACTTTTCGTCGTTGCACGGCCAGGTGGTGTCTTCCTGCCCGGGCTCCAGCGGCGCACCGACGGAGTGAACGGCCGGGACCCACGGCTTGCCTTCACCGATGAGCTTGAGAGCTTCGGTGCCCATGCGGGTCATGATCCGCATGTTGACGACAACGTAGGGCGAGTCGGTCAGTTCGATGCCAAGCTGGGAGATCGGTCCACCGATGGGGCCCATCGAGAACGGGATGACGTACATCGGGCGACCGCGCATCGCGCCGTCGAACACGCGACGAAGCGTGTCCTTCATTTCCTTCGGATCTGCCCAGTTGTTCGTGGGGCCTGCATCTTCCTCCTTCTCGGAGCAAATGTAGGTACGGGATTCGACACGCGCCACATCGGACGGGAGCGAACGGGCCAGGAAGCTGTTGGGGCGCTTTTCGGGGTTGAGGCGGGTAAACATTCCCGACTCGACCATCTCGCTGGTGAGGCGATCCCACTCTTCGTCCGAGCCATCGACCCAGATGACTTCTTCGGGCTTGGTGAGCTCGGCTACCTGAGCGACCCAGTCGACGAGTTCCTTGGGAGCAATTTCGGGTGCGCCTTCAGCGATCTGAGTGGCGTCTACGGTCATTTTCTCCTCCATCATTGCCTTCGGGGGCGGTTCCTCCGAGGCGGGGTGTTGAGACCAGGTTGTTCCGCTGTGAACCATCTTTCCGCGCCCAACTCCCAGTTATCGGAGACGAAGGGCCCAGATGGCACCTCTGACGTAATCATTGTTTCAGCAAATCGGACGAATTGCACTGTAGCCACCTGAGTATTTGGCACGATTTCGCGGATTTGCTGACTCCCGCGAATTTTCGCAAACCCGAAACTCCTGTCGTGTTTCGCCTCACAGCGAACCGGCGAATGGCACAACCGAGACTCTTGTTGTGTCGCATCAAAGCCATCGATTGTGGGAGATTGACTTCATATCGCCCAAAATCAGCCTTTCGACACCACAACTTCACCCATGAGTTGCTTTTTTGACACGAGATCAGACGTTGGCCGTGGAACAATCGCACCATGGTTACAACCAAATCACACCCCTCGTACCGGCGGCTGTGGGCACTGCTCCTGCTGCCCCTCATGCTTGTCCTCGCGTCCTGCGAGATGAAGGCCAATACTGAGTTCTTCGAAGACGAAACTGCAGAGGCCTCCGTGGAGATGGCCCTGCCCAAGGCCCAGGCCAACATGTTCGGCATGACCGACTGTGAGGCCATGAAGACCCAGATCGATCGAAACGGTGGCGGCGATGACGCCACCGTGACCGATAAGTCCAATGACTCCGAGCTTCGCTGCGTTATCTCCAGCGGTCGCAACCCCATCAGCGAGCTGGACGGCGATATGAAGGCCGAGGTCAAGAACGGCAAATACATCGTGACCGCTGAAGGTGATGAGTCCGTCGATACCTCGATGCTGGAGGGATTCCTCGGAGGCGGCGCGTTCTCCTTCACCTTCACCTTCCCCGGCAAGGTTGAAAGCGTGACCGGCGACATCGCCGAAGACGCCTACACGATCGATGGAAATAAGGTGGAAATCTCCAACCCGGTCGCGGTGAGCAAGGGCTTCGTCATTACGGCGGACGCCACCGGCACCTCCTCCTCGTCCAACCTGTGGCTGATCCTCGGCATTATCCTTGGCCTCCTGGTCATTGGTGCCATCGTCTTCTTCATCTTGAAGGGCCGTAAGAAGCCGAACGGTGACGCAGGTGCCGCCCCCTATGGTGCTCCCCCCGCAGCGACGGATCCGGCAGCTCCCTACGGAGCCCCGGCGCCGAGCAGCGAGCAGCCGACCTCGCCCTACGGAACCGCTCCCCAGGGCTCGAACGCCACCTATGGCAAGGGTGTTCCGGCAGAAAACCAGCCCTATTCATCTCCGGCCGCGCCGGACACGCCGTTCTCCCCCTACGGCCAGCCGCCGTCAGGTGAGGGTCAGCCCTCGGAAGACCAGCCGTTTGTTGCACCCGCGGATCCGGCCGCGCCGGGCGCGCCGGTCGCTCCGCAAGCCCCGCAGGCGTCGCAGCAGCCGGTAAGCCCGCAGACCCCGGTCACCCCGGAGACCCCCACGACGCCGGAAACTCCGATTACCCCGGAGCCTCCGCGCAGCACCGGGGAGTCGCATGGCACGGACCCGGTCCTCGGATTCGAGGAGCCACGGGCTGATGGCCAGAATCCGGATGATCCGAATCGCAGCTAGCTAGCAAGCGCTCGGGCGGGACAGTTTCGTAACTGTCCCGCCCGTTTGCGTTATGTCGTGACTACGCGCCCGGCACGAGGGCGTGCCGCACGATCGTGGCATCGCGGCTCGGCCCGACTCCGATAGCCGAAATCCGGCACCCGGAGATCGACTCGAGGTATTCCACGTAGGCGCGCGCCTTTTCCGGCAGCTCCTCGAAGCTGCGACAATGGCTGATGTCTTCCTGCCAACCGTCCAACATCTCGTAGATCGGCTTGGCATGGTGGAAGTCGGACTGCGAGGCAGGCATTTCTTCCACTCGCGTCCCGTCAATGTCATAGGCGACGCACACCGGGATCTCGGCGTAATCAGAGAGCACATCGAGCTTGGTCATAACGAAGTCGGTGAGTCCGTTGACGCGCGCGGCGTAGCGAGCGATGACTGCGTCATACCACCCGGTGCGGCGGGGCCGCCCGGTCGTGACACCGAATTCGCCGCCCGCCTGACGCAGTCCCTCGCCGACCTCGTCGGTAAGTTCGGTTGGGAACGGGCCTTCCCCGACGCGGGTGGTGTAGGCCTTAATGACGCCGATAACGCGATCAATGCGCGTGGGTCCGACGCCCGATCCGGTGCACGCACCGCCCGCCGTCGCTGAGGAGGAGGTGACAAAGGGGTAGGTCCCGTGATCGACGTCGAGCATGGTTGCTTGGCCGGCTTCGAACAAGACCGTCTTGCCTTCGTCGAGCGCCTTGTTCAGCTCGAGGGTCGTATCAGCGACCATGGGCCGAACCCGCTCGGCGTAGGCCAACAGTTCCTCGGTCACCCGGTCCACGTCAGCGGCCCGTCGGTTATAGACCTTCACGAGCAACGAGTTTTTATTCTCGAGTGCGCCCTCGACCTTTTGCCGCAAGATCGAGGCGTCAAACAGGTCTTGAATTCGGATGCCGACGCGGTTCATCTTGTCCGCGTAGGTCGGGCCGATCCCGCGGCCCGTCGTGCCGATCTGGCGCTTGCCCAAGAATCGTTCGGAGACGCGATCGAGGGTCCGGTTATAGGAGGCGATGACGTGCGCGGAGGCGGAGATCTTCAGCCGCGAGATATCGACCCCGCGGGACTCTAGCGCCTCGAGTTCTTCGAACAGCACCTGAAGGTCGACGACAACGCCGTTGCCGATCACGGGGGTGACGCCGGGCGAGAGAATGCCCGAGGGCAACAGGTGCAACGCGTACTTTTCACCATCGACGACGACGGTGTGGCCGGCGTTATTGCCGCCATTAAATTTCACCACGTAATCGACGTCAGAACCGAGCTGGTCCGTCGCCTTCCCTTTTCCTTCGTCGCCCCATTGGGCACCAACGACGACAATGGCTGGCATAGCCTTCTCCCTTCGGGTTTCGGCTCAAACGCCGAATAACGCACGGCCCTAAGGTTACTCGCAATCACACTTCGATGCGGGCCCACACCACTTTTCCGACCGGAGTGGGGCGCCAACCCCAATCACCGAGCCGGTCAATAATGTGCAGGCCGAACCCGCCGACGTTCTCGTCGCTCGAGCGGCTAGGCGAGCGGTGACGGTGGCGCGGCGGCGTCGGGTTCGCGTCCTCGACCTCGATCCGCACTCCCCCATCAGTCTCCATGATCCGCAGTCCGACCGTGCCCCAGCCGTGCAGCACCGCATTGGACACGAGCTCCGAGACGGTGAGCAGTACGGACTCCTGGTTTTCAATTCCCCACTGGCGCAGTGCGCGGGCGCAGTACTCGCGCGCTTGGGGAGCTGCCGCCGGATCGGAGGCGAGCTGCCACCGCCGGGCCCGAGCACCCGGGCCTTTGCGCTTGCCGCCGGGGATCCGCACGACGACGACGGCGACATCGTCTTGCGCATCTTCGGCCAGATCCATAATCTCCTCGCCGAGCCCCGCGGCATCCGGCGCCTGCGATTCGCCAAGGGCCTTGCCAAGGACCGACAGGGCGAGGCGCATGTCGTGTCCCCGACGCTCAACCAGGCCGTCGGTGAAAAAGATCAGGGCGTCGCCCGGCTGGGCAATATGAGTCTCAGCGATGCGTTCACCCGAGGGGAAGCCGAGCAGACCCGCGCTCGTACAGTCCAGGACCTGCGCACCCTCGGCGCTCACATGGATCGCGGGCACGTGCCCCGCGCGCGTGCACGTCACCGTCCACGACTTATCGGCATTTTGAACCATCTGAGCGATGATGAGGGACGCCGTGCGAGAAAGCCTCAGCCCCTCGATTGCCGCATCAACGTGAGTGACCAGTTCGTTCGGCGAAAGCTCCTGACGCGACAGCGCCTGGATGACCGTGCGAATCTGACTCATCGCGACGGCCGACTCGACATCGTGACCGACCGCGTCCCCCAGGATGACCGAAATCGAGCCGTCCTCGCGTGTCGCGATGTCATACCAGTCGCCACCGACCTGGGCGAAGGTCGAGAGCGGTTGATAGTAGGTCCAGATGTCAAGGCCGCGCACCCGAGATTGGGCCGGCAGCATGGAGCGCTGCAGTGATTCGGCTAGGACGTGCTCGCGATGGTAGAGCTCGTAGTTTTCCATCGCTACCGACACTCGTCGCACCACGAGGTTCAGGATCTCCCGAAGACCGTCCTTGGGCGGGCCAAAGATGGCATCGGGCTCACCGTGCTCGCTTGTCGTCGGATGCGTTTTCGTGATGAGGACGCCGCGCGACCGTCCCTCGCCCGCGGCAGTTGTCACGAGGATCGTGAGGGGCTCTTGGGGATCGTCAGCGAAGGCGGCCCGCACTCGGCCGGAGGGCGAATCTGGATCGACGTCGCCAGGAATCGTGAGCTGGACGGTACCAGCCTCGTTGTCGAGCCAGATCGTAAACAGTGGATCAGCCAGCGCAACCGGATCGCGCACATCACGCGCCTCTTCACGGTCGGCCTCGAAACCGCTCGAGCGCATGAGTCCCTTACCGCGGCGCATCGTCATGAACTCGGCGCGCGCGACAATGTTGCGCTGCAACAGGTCCGCGATCGTTCCGAGCACCTGCTCAGCGGGGACATTGGCGAGCAGCTCCGAGACTCGCGAGACGAGAACCAGATTCCGGTTAGCCTGGCGTTCGATCTCGGAACGGAAGGCCGCCAGCGTGGAGCGGTCGGATACCTCCTGCATCACCGGGTTCACGATCGCGGTCAGGACCCACAAGTGGGCCCACGGGCCTGCACTGGGCAAGCGACGGAAGGACACCTGGGTCCACAGGTGTTCGCCGGTAGGACGCGTGAAGATCAACGGATGGGAATCGATGGAGGTGACGGCAGGTTCGGTCATCTGCATCATCTGGCGTCCCCCGCCCACGCCGCGCAGAGCCTCCACTCCGAGGAGTTTGAGGTTGTCGAGTGACATGCCGGTCTGGTCTTCGAACGCGGCATTGCACCACAAAATCGCCCAGCCTTCATAGGAGCTATGGGCGGCAGGGACAGCGCTGAACATGCTCGCGCTTTCGCTGTCAGCCTGCACCGGATCGAAGTATCCGAGGATCGCGGTAGGGATAGCTAGCGCATTAAGTACATGTGACGATTCGATAAACTCTGGCACGCCGCTGTCATCTTGTTCCATTTCAATCCTTCCGCGGCGTATCCTGGTCCCAGTTGCCTGCTCTCCCTAACTATGTCACTGACATGGATCTGAGGTTAACCGTGACCGAATCGCCCGACCTGCGCTCCCCCTCCAGCGCTTCGAGCGACCCCGGCTCTGCTTCCGTCATGATGGCTGCTAAGCGGACCCGACTGATCCTCTCTGGCGCTATCGATCTCACGATGGTCTCAGAGTTTTCCGAAGCTGTCGCTGAATGCCTCGAGCGTGCCCTGCCGCTCGATGTCGACCTGCGACACGTCACCTTTATGGATTCCTCTGGTGTCGCCACGCTCTCGCGCCTGCTCACCAAAGACTCCCCGGTGCAGCCCGTTCGTATGATCAAGCCGCCGGACATGGTCCAGTTCCTTCTCGACGTCACTGGCCTTGCGAGCCAGGTGGAGATCCTGCAGGAGGATCCCGGCTTCGAGTCAAACTAGTCGGTCACGACAACCGCTGCCGACCGCGGCGGAATCACCAGGTGCCCCGTCACCTTGGTATCGGAGACGAGGTCTCGACCGCAGATCCCGGCCACCTGAGCGGCCGCATCCCCATGGTTAAGTAGGAAGACAGCAGGTCCGCGACGAACAGCCTCCACCCCGGCCGGAGCCCCAATACGGTTTCCGGCAATCCGGGTACGCGCCTCGGCGACGCGTAGCAGCGCCGCGCGACCAGCGCTATCGAGATCCGTCGCAACGTAAGTGCCGCCGCCCTCGCCACACGATCGATACGTGATCGCAGCCGAGCCATCGAGGTCGAGCCCGACGAACGTCGCAAGGACGTCGACGTCATCATCGATGCTGAGTTCTTCGGCCCAGTACTCCCCGGAGATCGCAGGACGCGGGCTCGCTATGGCATCAAGCACCCGGAACAGTGGCGTGCGCGGATCGACGTCAAGCTCGACCCGGTCTATCGCAGACGTCGCCGTCATCGCAGCGGAAATGGCATCGACCCGCGGATCCACGAGGTCGTTGATTTCGCCGCCGGGCAGGCAGTGATCGACGACCCGGACTCCCAGCAGCTCGCTCAGCACGCCGGCGTAGCCACCCGTTGCGGCTCGACCGGTCTCATCGAGGACCGCGCTCGGCGCCGTCACGATAATCTCGGCTCCCGATCGGGCGGCATCGACCAGCTTCGCTGCCGTGTCCTTCGACATGGCAAAGAGCTCGGGCACGATGATGACGCGATAGGCGGACAGATCCGAATCGGGGAAGACGAAATCGACGGGGTATCCGCGTTCGAACGCGGTACCGTGCCAGGCCGCGATCGCTTCTCTCGTGCGATCAGGCCCCGGCCCAATGGCTGCGCCACGGTGCCACTGGCTCTGCCAGTCCATCAACAGGGCAACCTCGGTTGGCACTCTCGTGCCGACAATCTCCCCCATCCGCGACAGCACGTCGCCCAGTCCCACGACGTCCCGCCAGATTCGTGAATCGCGTCCCGAGTGCGGGACCATCGCCGGGTGGAAGGTCTCGGCTCCGCGCACCGACTGGCGCCACTGGAACTGGCAGATGGCGTCGGCGCCGCGGGCCACGCGCTGCAGGCTTTGCAGAGCGAAGGAGCCGGGACGCTTTCTAGCGTTGCGCTCGCGCCATTGGACCGCGGCCGTTGTTTGCTCCAGCAGATAGAACGGCTGGCCGTCCTTCAGTGAGCGCATAAGGTCGGAGACGAGGGCCGTCTCGCGGGCCGCGAACACCGAGTTCGGATCCGGGTAGGAGTCATCGGAGATGACATCGATGTGGGGCGCCCACGCGCGGTAGTTGGTGGGCGGGAACAAGCCCATGAAGTTCGTCGTGACCGGAGCATCCGAGTGCTCGCGAATCGCGGCCTTTTCTGCTAGATAGCAGGCAAGCATTTCGTCGGAGGAAAATGCCCAGAAATCGGCAACCTGGCCAGGATTCTTCAGCGTCGGGGTGGCGCGCGGCACGTCGACCTGGTCGAAAGACGTGTAACGCTGGGCCCAAAAATCGGTCCCCCACGCCTCGTTCAGCGCTTCGATATCGCCGTATTTTTCTTCCAGCCAGGTCCTGAACGATCGCGCCGAGTCCGGGCAGTAGCAGTGGGCGGAATGGCAGCCGTATTCGTTCGAGATGTGCCATAGCCGCAGGTTCGGGTGGTTGCCGTAGCGTTTAGCAAGTTCCCCGGCCAGGCGCGAGGCGTAGCGTCGAATAACGGGCGAGGAGGGGCAGAAGTTCTGCCGGGATCCGTGGCCGAGCCGCACGCCGGTTTCGGTCATCGGGAGGATCTCTGGATGCTCGATGGTCAACCAGGCAGGGGGCGAGGCAGTGCCCGTCGCGAGGTCAATTCCAATCCCCGCGTTCGTCAAGCGCTCGATGATTTCATCGAGCCAGCCAAAAGAGAACTCGCCTTTCGCGGGCTCGAGCCGCGCCCAAGAAAAAATTCCGATCGAGACGAGGTTTACTCGGGCTTCCACCATTTTCTCGATGTCATCGAGGTGGATGTCGATGGGCCACTGTTCGGGGTTGTAATCGCCGCCGTAGAACATTTCTGCCATGCCCCCACCTTAGGCGCGCGCAGGCAACGGGTTCACCTTCACACGGCAGCAAAGCGGCCCGCACCGGACGTCGGTGCGGGCCGCTTTGACAGATTCGGGACTGACGTCCTTACATCTTGGTGCCGGCGGAGCCGAGGCGCTCACAGGCCTCGACGACGCGGGCGGCCATGCCGGCTTCAGCAGCCTTGCCCCACGAACGCGGGTCGTACTGCTTCTTGTTGCCGACCTCGCCGTCGATCTTCAGGACGCCCTCGTACTTGGTGAGCATCCAGTCGACGACCGGGCGGGTGAAGGCGTACTGGGTGTCGGTATCGACGTTCATCTTGATGACGCCGTTGCGCACCGCGGTCGCGATTTCTTCGGCGGAGGAGCCGGAGCCACCGTGCATGACGAGGTCGAAGGGCATGTCCTTGCCGATCTTCTCGCCAACTTCCTTCTGGATATCGCCGAGGATCTCGGGGCGCAGCTTGACGTGGCCGGGCTTGTACACGCCGTGGACGTTACCGAAGGTCAGGGCGGTGATGTAGCGGCCGTTCTCGCCGGTACCAAGGGCCTCGACGGTCTTCAGGCCGTCTTCGGCGGTGGTGTAGAGCTTTTCGTTGATCTCGCCAACGACGCCGTCTTCTTCGCCACCGACGACACCGATCTCAACTTCCAGGATGATGTTGGCGGCGTTGCACAGCGCCAGCATTTCCTGCGCGATCTCCAGGTTCTCGTCCAGCGGAACCGCGGAGCCGTCCCACATGTGGGACTGGAAGATCGGCTCACGGCCGGCCTTGACCTCTTCGGTCGACATTTCGATCAGCGGACGGATCCAGCTGTCGATGTTCTGCTTGGCGCAGTGGTCGGTGTGCAGCGCAACGGTGACGTTGTAGTTCTTGGCAACCTCGCGCGCGTAGGCCGCGAAGGCGAGCGAGCCAGCGACGCGGTCCTTCTTCGTGGAACCGGACCAGTACTCAGCACCGCCAACCGACACCTGGAGGATGCCGTCCGAGCCGGCTTCCTCAAAGCCCTGCAGCGCGGCCGTCAGGGTCTGGGAGGAGGTGACGTTGATGGCCGGGTAGGCGAACTTGCCGGCTTTCGCGCGGTCAATCATCTCGTTGTAAGTCTCGGGATTTGCGATGGGCACAGGGGCCTCCTATGTAACGCGAATAGTTCCGTGCCCTATTCTTCCACGCATCGCGAGCGTGTCGAGTAGGACCATGAGCCCGTTTTCACGATCTGGACGATTTCCCTAAATCGCCCACTTGCGACGCGCACTACACACATCACATTCTTAATTCTGTCGAACTGTCGACGGAAAATTTGTCCAGAAAAGATCCTGACATCATGCGCCGGCCAGTATCTCGGCATCGAGTTCGCACACGATGGTGCGTGCTTTCAACTCGCCAATGCCTCACTTTCCGTGATCGCGCAGCGCCATTGCATCTACCCCTTCAATGCCCCTGGGATATTCGCCTTCGTATGGCGCGCCAGACGATCAATGAGCTCTCAGACCTGCCCGACAACGGCCAACGTCGATCGCTACAGGACGTCATCCGCGAGACCATCCACGCGGCACTCAGCCCGAATGCAACCGTCGTCGTCCAAAATAATGTGCGGCTCGCCGCCCCTCCGCCAGCGCGCTCCTTGCTGCCGCGAGCGAAGTCGGCATCGCCGTCGACTCGCTGTCGGACCTCGCTCAGGAGGCAGACGATCCCGCGGCTGGCACCCGTATTCGAACGTCGCGAACGCAACGGCGAGGGTCCTGACGAGCGCGGTGCGCGTCATCGACCCCACGGACCGGACTATGATGCGGTAAATACCGCGTTTTCGCCCAGGGCCGGGAGGCAATGATGCACTTTTTTACCGGGAGCGTTGGCACCCAGGCCGGCCTGCTCCTGTTGTCGTTCGTGTTGTGCGGGATCATCGGGCTCGAGCGGCAATACCGGCAAAAATCCTCGGGCTTTCGCACCCACGTCCTCGTCGGGATGGGGGCCTGCACCTTCACGCTGATCGGCGCCTTCGGCTTCGCTGACTTCAACCTCGGCCAGATCAACCACGACCCGTTTCGCATCGCAGCCCAGATCGTGGCCGGTATCGGTTTCCTTGGTGCGGGCGTCATCTTCACGCGCCGCGATATCGTCGTCGGCCTCACCACCGCCGCGACGGTGTGGGTGACGGCGGCCGTCGGGATGGCGTGCGGGGCAGGCATGGGCGGCATCGCGGTATTGCTGACGGCCCTGCACCTGTTCTGCCTCATCGCGCTGACGCCGCTCATCGACAAGCTGCCGACCGCTGATCGGCACTCCCTGCTGGAGCTCACCTACGAAGACGGCCATGGTATCTTGCGCGAGATCGTCGAGATCGCGAGCGAGCAGGAATTTGCCACCCAGGTGCTCAGCACCTCAAAGCGCACGTCCGAGGAGGGCAGCGCCGTCGTCGATATGCAGATGAGGTTTACGGGTAAGAATCCGCTCGACGTCCTCATGGACCAGCTGCAAGGAGTGCGCGGAATCGTCTCCCTGCACGTGGCCCACGAGGACGACCACGAGCGCGATTAGGGTGGGCTAGCGCCTAACGCTTGGCGTACCAGCGCCCGTCGACCTGCTCGGTATGCAGTGTGAAAGGCTCGGTCTTGCCGGGGCGACGAATCTCCACGACCGTCGTCGTATCGTCCTTGGCCTTGACGGTGTACGTTGAGCCCTCGAGTGTCGCTCCCGCCGGAATGTTCTGCCGGTCCAAGACCTTGGTGAGCGAGACTTCGCAGCCCCCTTCGGCTTCGAGCGCCTTTTCCTCGTTCGGCGAGATGACCGCGCACACGGCCTTCGGGTTCTTGTCGATGAAGCCCGTCATGAACTCCTTGGCAACGGCCTGCGGGGTGCCTGCGCCCTTTTCGTCGTCCACCTGGACATCGGCGTCGTTAAAGGTGCCCTCCACGCCAGCGCCGCCTGCTGCGCCGGTTTCGCTGTCGGTCGTGGGCTCGCTCGATTCGGTCTCCTCGGCGCTCGGAGCCGCCGACGTCTCGGCGGCAGAGGTCTCGGCGGCCGTGGTTTCGGCAGGCTTCGTCGAATTGTTCGACGAGCAGGCGCTTAGGGCGAGAACGCCAGCAGCGGCAGCGGCGAGCAGTGAACGGGTCACGGTGCGGTTCGTCATGAAGTACCCCTTGGTGTGTGGTCCCGCGAACACTGGGCAGCCTATCGGCCAGCAGGGATCGATGTCACGGTGGAGAGCACCACGACGATCCTGCCGCACGGCGATGCGGCAAGCCCCCAGGGCGCGGTCGAGGTGCGCCATACAAGCCCGCAGCGCAGTGGCGAGGTCGAGCGATTGCGCTATGACTACCTCATTAACGCCACCGGCCCGAAGCTGCGCCTTGACGCCGTGCACGCCGCAGCCGAGCTCGACAAGGTCATCGCCACGCTGAAGACGGGAGTGCGCGATCTCGCCGAGGTCATCGGGGCACTGGCTCAAGCTCATGCTGCACTACCTGTTTATCTACAAGGCCAAGGCCCGCCCGGGCTGGTCGTTGATCCCGGAATAAGGAGGAGCAATGCAGCCATCACCGGGGCCGTGAAGTTCATCGGTTCGAGCCTGAACATCATGATGATGGTCATCAAGGGGCACGATAAGCCCTAAGGTGCGGACGGATGCTGAATGCTCCACGCCCACATGGCGATTGCTGCCGCGTGCCCGACGTTGATGGAGCGGGTCGATCCGTATTGCGTAATGTGGTGCACCGCCTGGCATGCGGTGAGCATCTCGGGCGAGAGTCCGCGCGCCTCGGAGCCGAAGACGAGAGCGCTCTCGCGCGCGAGGCTCGCACCCTCGATCGGCGTTGAGGTGAGGATGTTATCGATCCCGATGAGCGTGATGCCGCGCTCGGTGCTCCACGCCGCGAAGTCCTGCGCACTCTCGTGGTGATAGACGTGCTGGTAGCGGTCGGTGACCATTGCGCCGCGGCGGTTCCAGCGCCGCTTGCCGACGATGTGCACCGCAGCGACGGCAAAGGCGTTGGCGGTGCGCACGATCGAGCCGATGTTGAAGTCGTGATCGAGGTTTTCGATCGCGACGTGCAGTGGCCGCCGACGCGCATCGATATCGGCGATGATTGCCGCCATCGTCCAATAGCGGTAGTGGTCCTCGACGTTGCGGCGATCGCCGTGTTCTAGGAGGTCCTCGTCGTAGCGTTCATCGATCGGCCATGCCGCCCGGCCCCCGGGCCAGGGGCCGACCCCAAGGCCGGCGTCGGGGTGTGGTTCGTGCGGGCGTGGCACGCCGTTACTGCGCGGCGTCCGCGTCGCCCTGGTCGGTAAAGCTGACCTGCGGGGTGGCGCGCACCGCCGGGTCTTCGGTCTCGAAGTATTCGGCGCGCACGAAGTTGAACATCGAGGCGATGAGCGAGGGCGGGAACGTCTCGCGCTTGGTGTTGAGCTCACGGACGTTCGCGTTGTAGTAGCGCCGGCCGGCCGCAATGCGGTCCTCGGTGTTGGTCAACTCGGCCTGCAGCTGCTGGAAGTTCTGGTTCGCCCGCAGCTCCGGGTAGGCCTCGGCGACGGCGAAGAGGCGAGCCAGAGCGGAGGACAGCACGTTTTCCTGCTGGGCCTGCTCGGCCGGACTGGAGCCAGCGGCGGCCGCCTGTGCGCGGGCGCGGGTGACGTCGTCGAAGACGCCCTTTTCGTGCGACGCATAGCCCTTGACCGTCTCGACAAGGTTCGGGATGAGGTCATGGCGGCGGTGCAGCTCGACGTCGATCTGGCGCCAGGCCTCTTCGACCTTGTTGCGCAGCTTGACGAAGCCGTTGTACGTCGCGATGGCCCACAGCAGCAGGATCAAGACGAGCACGCCGATGACGACGAGTATCAAGGCGATCGGATCCATGGTTATCCTTCGTTCTAAGGTCCGGTTAGGGGAAAGTCTGGCACATTTTCGGCTGCGTGACGTGCCCGGTAGCTAGGCGAGATCGAGATCGGCTAGATCAAGCGCGAAAACGTAGGGCACGCCGAGCTCCTCGATCTTCTCCTTGGCTCCCGTCGCGCGATCAACGACGACGGCGCACGCGATGACCTCGGCGCCGGCCTCGCGCACCGCCTCGATCGCGGTGATCGGGGATCCGCCCGTCGTCGAGGTATCTTCCACGACGACGACGCGCCGCCCCTCAATCGCCGGCCCCTCGATCTGGCGCTGCATGCCGTGGGTCTTTGCGGACTTGCGAACGACGAACGCATCGATATCCAGGCCGCGCGAGGCGGCCGCATGCATGATCGCGGCGGCGACGGGATCGGCGCCCATCGTCAGGCCCCCAACCGCGTCAAAGTCATCGGGCGCGAAGCCGGATTCCTCGAGCAGATCGAGCATGACATGCCCGATCAGCGGAGCCGCCTCGTGGTGCAGCGTCGCGCGGCGCAGGTCGACGTAGTAGTTCGACGTCAGGCCGGAGGCGAGCGTCACCTCGCCGTGGACGACGGCGAGGTCTTTAACGAGCTGGGCAAGGCGAGCTTTGGGAGTGTCGTTCGTGGTCACGGCCCTAGTCTAGTTCGCTGCGGTCCTCGACGATCGGATCGATCGCGGGATCCCCGTGATCGATGTCGCCAAGGCCCTGCGTCTCGGCATCGATCGGTTCTGCGTAGAGCCGCTGATCGGCGATGAGCGTTTCGGCGAGCTGCGCATCGCACCCGAGGAGCAGCGAACCGCCGTCCACCTCAACCGCGTAGGCCCACCTGCGATCCACCGGCCAGACCAGGTTCGGATGCCAGCCGTAGGGCTCTAGCCACTTCAGATAGTTCGCGAGGTCGGCGAGCGATCGGAACCGCAGCAGAAAGTACTCGCGGTGGGGCAGCTCAAGGGTCGGCCCGTCACGCAGCTCCTTCGGCAGCAGCCGCAGGTTGGCCTGCCGTTCGAATTCCGCGATGGCCTGCGAGTCGGGCAGATCGACATCGTCATCGTCATCGGCAGGTGCATCGGGCGCGACGAGGCGGCTGACAGCGCTGCGGAATCGGTTGCCGATGCGTTCGATGAAGGTGTCGTTGTCATCGCCGGAAGTGAAGCCGCTATAGCCGTGCCAAAATCCCGCGATAATTTCGCCCTCACGCGTCGCCAGGTGCTCCAACAGCGCGCTGTGCTGCGAGGGATTGAGACCGCCCACGCGCTCATAGACCTGTTCCCAGTCCGCGGGATCCAGCGAGGGCGCCTCGTCATACAGCTCGGGGAAGGGGTCCTCCCAGGGTGGCACCTCGCCACCCCAGGTCCAGCCGTCCTTTTCGTTGATCCAGGCTTTGTCGACGGGAAAGCGCACCTGGACGTAGCGCTCGAAATCTGGGCCGAGTAGGTCAGCGGGCGCGAGGCCGAATCGATCACCGATGGCCTCTTTCAACCATGCTCCCTCGCTTGGGTCCGCTGCGCTGATGCGTGACATGAGCGCCGACTCCTCGGCTGTGAGGTCATTGCCTTCCCGCTCGAGGAGGTCGGCGAGCGTTCCGGTCACGGGTTGACGGTTGCTAGGCAGGGCTTTCTCCCACATTCTTGGTCCACCGAGTGCGCGAACCGCGGCGCGGGGCGCGAGTTTGATGACGCCCTGGACTGCCTTGTAGCGCAGCGATGGCGTCGTCAAGACAGCGCCGCGCCGCACTGCGGCAAGTGCATCGGCCACGACGTCTTCGGCATCGAGCCACCCGATCTCGGGCCAGGCATCCTCCTTCATGCCGGAGGAGGAATGAAACTCCGTGCGCACCAGACCGGGGCTGACGGCGGTCGCGGTGACGCCCGTGCCGTGGAGTTCGCCCGCGAGCGCCTCGGTGAACGTGCGAACCCAGGCTTTGGCGGCGGCGTAGGTTCCCATGGCCGTCTGCGAAACCATCGAGGCCACGTTCAAGATCGCTCCGCGACCGCGCGGCACCATTGTGTTCGCCGCGGCATGGGAGAGTTCCATCACCGCGCGGATCATGACCTCGATGGCCTGGTTCTCGCGCTCGATGTCACCGGAGATGAACGGCTGCCCGAGCCCGAAGCCGGCGTTGTTGATGAGCAAGCCGATCGGTGCCGATTCGGTATCGGTGATCCGGGCGACGACCTTTGCGCGTCCGTCGGCCGTAGCGAGGTCGGCGGCAAGAACTTCTACCTTGACGCCCGCGGCCTGCTCGATGTCGTGTGCTAGCTGCGCCAGCCGCTCTTCGCGCCGGGCGACAATCACAAGGTCGTGACCGGCAGCCGCCAGCTGCCAAGCGAATTCCTCGCCCAGGCCGGCGGATGCTCCAGTGATGAGGGCCGTGCCGCGACGATGCGCACCGGCCGGATGGGCTGGTCCCCTGCTCCGTGAGGTCATAGACCTATCGTATGAGCTCGTTAGCCCTTCACGGCGCCGGCCGCGAGGCCCGATTGCCAGAACCGCTGCAGCACAAGGAAGATCACGACGAGTGGCAGCACACCGAACAGCGAGCCCATGAGCACCGAGCCGTAGTCCGGCGTGTTGTTTTGCGCCATCATGCCGTACATGCCGAGCGTGACAGGCTTGAGCTTGTTCTCGGTGATCATCATGAGCGGCAGCAGGAAGTTATTCCAGGTCGCAACGAAGATGAACAGGAAGATCGTCACCATCGCGGGCGCGAGCAGCCGCAGCACCATCGTGAAGAAGATCCGGAACTCCCCCGCGCCATCGATCCGCGCGGCCTCGATCAACTCATCGGGCACCGAGGTCTCGGCGTAGAGCCGTCCGAGGAAGACGCCAAAGGGCGAGACGCACGACGGGATGATGATCGCTGCCATGGTGTTCGTCAGCCCGAGCCCGTGGAAGACAAGGTAGAGCGGAACCGTCAACAGCGCGATCGGCAACAGCAGGCCGGCAAGCACGCTGAGCTGGACGGCATTGCGGCCCGGGAACTTGAACTTCGCAAGCCCGTAGCCCGCACTCACGCTGATGAGCGTGCCGATGACGCCAGCCGCGGTCGAGTAGATGATCGAGTTCGCGACCCAGGTCCAGTACTCGTTGCGCGACCAGGACATGAGGCCCGCGTAGTTTTGCGCGATCGAGTTATCGGCAAACCACAACCCCGAGGCCGTGAGCAGGTCGGCGTTGTCCTTGGTGGAGGAGACGATCAACCAGTAGATCGGGAACAGGAAGTACAGCGCGACGACGATGAGGATAACGCGCGTGGCGATCTTGGCCGCCGGCGTAGGATCGAGCGACTTCGGGTGATTTCCGACGCTCGGGGTGTAGGTGCGGCCATCGGGAAGCGTGGCGGTGCGTGCCATTAGTCGGCCTTCCTTTGAACGAACGCGTAGACCGCGGCGAGCACCGCAGCGATCGCTGCCATCACAATCGAGATTGCCGACGCCGGTCCCGCGCCGGAGGGCGAGATCTGACCCATCATCGTGTTGTAGGCCATCATCATCGGCGTGTAGTCGGCGCCCATCCAGGTGTTTTGTGTGTACATCACCGTGGGTTCGTTAAACAGCTGGATCGTGCCAATGATCGAGAGCAAGACCGCCAGTAGCGCAGCCGGGCGCAGCAGCGGGATCTTGATCTTGGAGACGACCTGCCAGCCGGTGGCGCCATCGATACGGGCCGCTTCATACAGTTCGCTCGGAACCGAGTGCAGCGCCGCAAGGAAGATCAGCATGTTGTAGCCGGTGAAGGTCCACGTCGTCATGTTGGCCATGGACGCCAAGATGACGTTGCGAGAGAAGAAGTCGATATCGATCCCGAGCTGGTGCAGGCCGTAGACGATGGGGCTCATCTGCGGGTTGTACAGGTACAGCCAGACCATCGCGGCGATGATGCCGGGGATCGCGTAGGGCAAGAAGAAGCCGAGGCGGTAGCCGGCGATACGCTTGACGAGCAGGGAGTCGAGGAGCAGTGCGAGGGCGAGCGCGCCAAAGATCATGATGGGGATCTGGAAGGCGCCGAACAGCAGCACGCGTCCGATGCCCTGCCAGAACCGGCCGTTGAAGATGACCTCGGAGTAGTTTTGCAACCCCACAAAGGTCTCGACGCTCTCGCCACCGCCGTACAGCCCACCACCCTTGGGCATGAGCTTGAAGAACGAGCTCTTGATCGACACGAAGATCGGGATCAAGAACGCGATGATGAAGAACAGCGCGAAGGGTGCGAGGAAGGTCCAGCCGTAGCGAGCCTCCCGGCGGCGCCGCGCCCGGATGGAGGCGCGGTTGCGAGCCGCCGAGCGTTCGAGTTGTTCGTTGCTATCCATCTCCGGCACCGGCGGCATGAGCGCCGGCCCGGGGAGTGCGGCGGCCTTGTCGGTCGCCGTCGAGTCTTCCGATCGGTTTGTCATTGCGTGGGCCCCTCCCATTTTCCGCGTGGGCGAGGCCCACGCAATGCGTCGATCGTCTTACTCGGCTACCGAGATGCCAGCGGCCTTCAGGGAGCTCACAGCTTCCTGCTGTGCGGACTCGAAGATGTCCATAACCTTGGCGGATCCGGACTTCACGTTACCGCCGATCTCGTTCATCTTGGTGCCAACAGCGGGCCACGTCGGAGCGTAAGGGAAGTTCGGGTTCATGTTCTCGTTGGCCTTGAGCAGCTCAGCGTAGACGTCCTGTCCACCGAAGTGCTTAGACCAGGCCTCGGGGGTCTTGCCCTGGCCCTGGTTGGTGGCCACGACGAGGCCCTGGGAGACGAGGTCATCGACCTGCGTGTTGTACCAGTTGGCGAATTCCACGGCTTCCTTCGGAGCCTTGCAGCCGGAGATCACGGCGACACCGGAGCCACCGTCAGAGCCGGTGGAGGGGGTGCCGGGGTTGAACTCGGGAAGCTGGGCAACCTGCCAGTTCAGTTCGGCGGTCTCGCCGTCCTTGTCGAAGTTGTCGAGCATAAATGCCGGCTCCCAGGCCGCCGCGACGGTGCCGATGATCGTGCCATCGAGCATCTTGGCGCCGAAGTCATCGGACCAGCGGTCGATCTTCAGGATCAGGTCGTTGTCGATCAGATCCTGCTGGATCTCGGCAACCTTCTTGGAAGCTTCGCCGTTCACGTCGATCTTCCAGGAATCGCCCTCGGGGGTGAACCAGGCGCCACCGGCGGCAGCGGCCATGCCGGACAGGCGGTACTGGGTCTCATCGGCCTGGAAGGTGCCGATGTACTTGCCGGCAGCCTTGGCCTTCTCGGCGGCGGCCTTGAACTCGTCCCAGTTGGTGGGGGCAGTGATGCCGAGCTCGTCGAAGGCGTCCTTGTCGTAAACGTAGACGAGCGGGCCGGTGTCCTGCGGCAGGCCCACGACGACATCGCCGAGCTTCATCATGCCCATGGCGCCTTCGGAGTAGTTGGACTCGTATTCCTTGGTGTACTCGGAAACGTCCATGAGGTCACCGGCGACGTACTCCGAGGCAACCTCGCCGTAACCGACCTGCGCGAGGCAGGGGGCGTTGCCGGCCTTGACGGCCTGCTGAATCTTGGCGTACGACTCCTGCGGCTTGCCTTCGAACTTGACGGCCTTGACCTGGATGTTCGGGTTGTCCTTGTTCCAACGATCGACAGATTCCTGGACCTTGACCATGCCGTCGTTGTCGGGCAGGCGGTGCCAGTACTCGATCTCTACGGGCTCGCCGCCGTTGTCGGCAGTTTCCGTGGTGTTGGGTGCGGCCGAGGTGGTATCTGCCGGGGCATTGTTCGAACCGCCACAGCCCGCGAGGATGAGCGTTGCTGCTGCCAGCGCGCTCACCATTGCTGGCCCGCGGCCAATCTTCTTGATGGACATCTTGTCGACCTCTCCGTCGATGGTTGCTGATGTGTCGCGTGTTGTGCGCAGGAAGCCGAGGCTGAGACATCAGACCTTTAGCTTCATAGCCTTACTGTATGGCAAACGCTCACAAACCACCAGCCTGATCGGTCACGATTCATTCACAAACTATCATTTTCGATCACAAGATATGCAATATTAGGAAATCTCCTTGAGGCAGTTTCACGCGTTGTGGCGCATTCGAACACGCCCCCAGTCCTCGATCGTCGTTAGAGTGGCCCCATGAGGCTTGCTACATGGAACATCAACTCGGTGCGGACCCGCATCGACCGCATCATCGCGTTCTTGGAGCGCGGCGACATCGATGTGCTGGCGATGCAGGAACTGAAGTGCAAGGAAAACCAGTTCCCGTTTGAGGCATTCACCGAAGCCGGCTACGAGGTCACGATGGTCGGGCACAACCAGTGGAACGGCGTCGCGATCGCCTCGCGCGTCGGGCTGTCTGATAGCTCCGTCGGATTCAGTGAGATGCCGACCTGGGGAGATGACAAGGTCTCCGAGGCTCGCGCGATTCGGGCCGTCGTCGGGGAAGCAATCGATCTTCCCGTGGAGCTGTGGAGCCTGTATGTCCCAAACGGCCGGGAGTTGGACCACCCGCACTATGCCTACAAACTGCAGTGGCTCGCCAACCTGAAGGAACACGTGCGCGCCGAGCTCGAGGAGCGCCCGAAGGCGAAGATCGCCCTCGTCGGGGATTGGAATGTGGCTCCCGAAGACGAGGACGTGTGGTCAATGGAGTTCTTCGAGGGCAAAACACACGTCAGCCAACCAGAGCGCGACGCCTTCAACGCTTTTGAGGACGCCGGATTCACCGAGGTGACGCGCAAGTTCGTCACGCAGTACACCTACTGGGACTATCAGCAGCTGCGCTTCCCCAAAAACCAGGGCATGCGAATCGACTTCGTGAAGGCCTCCCCCGCTCTCGCCGAGCGCGTCACCGGAGCCGAGATTGACCGCAACGAGCGCAAGGGCAAGGGAGCCTCGGACCACGTGCCCGTGATCGTAGAGATCGCCGAATCCTAGAAGTTAGAAGACCTCGCCCTGCTCGCGGTGCAGCCGCGAGCAGGCCACGATCCGGCCATTGAGGTCGGTCCATTTGGTCAGGTGCTCATCGTTGAAGGGCTCGGCCCCGAGGAAGACCGTAGCGATCTCGATCTCGGGATCCACCCACAGGAATGATCCGGAGCGCCCGAAGTGGCCGAATGTCTCCGGGGAGTTCAGTTCCGAGAGCCAGTGCGGTTTCTTGTGCCCGTGCAGTTCGAAGCCGAGACCCCAGGCGTTGTCCTCGTGGCGACCGTAGCTCGGGACGACACCGTCCAGGCCCGCGAACTGGTTGCTCGTCGCTTCGGCAAACAGTTCCGGGGACAGGAGGGTCGGGTTCAAAAACTCCCGCGCGAGTTCAGCAAGGCACCGGGCGCTACCGTGCGCGCCCCAGGCGGGTGAGCCGTCGAATTCAACATCGACGATCCCGAGCGGCGTCAACACCTGTTCATCGGCCCACGTCTGGATATCGACTCCGACTTCTTCCTCGAAGCGCTCGCCCATAATCTCGATGCCGACATTGGAATAGACCCGGTGGCGCTCGGGGCGCTGGGATGCGTAGCCCGCGTCAAAGGGCAGGCCCGAAGCATGCGACATCAGGTGCCGGATCGTCGCCCCCTTCGGTGCCCGCGGCCCCGCCGGAGCATCGAGATCGAACATGTGGCGATCAACCGCGATCAGCGCCGAGTACACCGCGAGGAGTTTGGTGACGGAAGCGAACGGGAAATCCTGGTTCGTGGCACCTTCGGCGTGCACGACTCCATTCTTATCGACGATCACCACGCCGCAGTCGAAGCCCCATTCCCCAAGAACGGGGGTGCAGGGCAGGGCGTCCGTTGTCTGAAGGGTCATGGCCTCCAGTGTAGGACTGGCTTAGATCGATAGCTTGCCGGATTCTCCGGGATCGGCTGGCGAGTCGGTCACAGCGCCCTTGACGATCTGCAGCAGGTAGGACAGCTTATTGGCCTGTTCCCAGTATTCCGCGGAACTCACCGTCACCTTGACGACCACCACGTTCGGGTCCTCCTTGCCGTCGGGGAAAAACCCATCAGCAAAGGCGTTCCACAGCTCGTCCTTCAGGGCCTCATCATGCAAGATGACCGCGCGTCCGCTGGCGGACACCCACAGCGAAGATTCCACGAAAGCGAGGTTGACTTCGGCATCGTTTTGGATCTCGCGCGTCTTATCGTGCTGGCCGTCGGTCAGGAAGTAGACGGCGTCTCCCTCGACCTTCTGCACGCCCATCGGGCGTGAGACGAGCGAACCTTCCGGCGTGATCGTGGTGAACATGCACTGGTGCAGGCCGGAGACCTTGTCAGCAAAAGTAGGCGTCTCGTTGGTCATTGGAATCTCCTTCGATTGTTTCGTCACTTCATTGTTGAACGAATGGCCGGCCCGGGCGACTTGGGGCCTACCTGGCGGCAAGGTTGGCCGACTACTGTGGAGGATATGACGCAGGAAATCACCGCTTGGCTGTCCGACATGGATGGCGTCCTAGTGCACGAAGGGCACGCGATCGAAGGTGCCGCCGAATTCCTCAATGGCCTGCAAGAACGCGAGATGCCGTTTCTTGTTCTGACCAACAACTCGATCTACACCCCGCGCGACCTCTCCGCCCGGCTACAAACCTCCGGGCTCAATGTGCCCGAGGACCGGATCTGGACCTCCGCACTCGCGACCGCGACGTTCTTGGCGAAGCAGTCGGATTCGCGCCGTGCGTTCGTCGTGGGGGAAGCCGGCATCACGACCGCGCTGCATGAGGAGGGTTTCGTCCTGACGGAGGAAAAGCCCGACTTCGTCGTGCTGGGCGAGACTCGGACCTACTCGTTCGAAGCGATCACAAAGGCGGTGCGTCTCATCCTTGGCGGCGCGCGCTTCATTGCCACGAACCCCGACCCGACCGGCCCGACCAAGGAAGGGCCACTGCCCGCGACCGGCTCCGTCGCGGCGCTCATCCAGCACGCCACCCAGCGCGAGCCATATTTCGTGGGCAAACCGAACCCCGTCATGCTGCGTCACGCGATGAACAAGATCGGGGCGCATTCGGAAAACACGGCGCTCGTGGGCGACCGAATGGATACCGACATCCTTGCGGGGATGGAGTCCGGGCTGCAGACCCACCTCGTCCTCACCGGCTCGACGCATGCCAGCGAGATTGAGCGCTTCCCCTATCGCCCCGAGTACGTGCACGACTCGATCGCCGACATCGTCGAGCGGCTCTAGCGCCGCTGCGGGCCCCGAGGCGGGCGGTGAGCGCCGCTGCGGCGGCTGCGTTTCCCGCCTGTGCGAGAGATCGGGGACGTTAGGGAGAGATCGGGAAGGTAAGCTTCCCCCGAAGTCTCCACAACGTCCCTAGAATGCGAGTTTCTGGGCTGGGACGGTGGCGGTGCTGGCTGCGGCCTGGCACAGGGAGGCGTCCTGGGGCATGGCTGGGCTCGCCATGCACAGGTGGCGGCAAGGATGCTCCGGGCCGCCCATGGTTGGGCGTATGAACGATCGCAAGCCTCCCTCTATTCCTCGGATCCTGCGCACTACTAGTACGTCTCGTCGGCCGCGCGGAGTGCCGCCCGGCTTTGAGCTCGTGAAGCTCTACCGTGGTCACCACCTCCTGCTGCCGCGGGACTGCCCGCCGTGGCAGCAGGCGCGGGAGGTTTCGCTCGGGACGGCGGTGGCCGCATCGTCGTCGTCGCGGCGAGTGAGCATTGTGAGCCACGAATCCGCCGCGGTGCTGTGGGGATTGTGGCTGTGGAACGCGCCCGAGTTCGGGCATGTCATGGCGGATTCGCGGTTTACGAACCCGCGCCATGCGCTGTTGAAGCGGCATGCGCTGCCGGCTGGGCGTACGTTCGTTGAGGTGCAGGGGGTGCGGGTGACGTCGCCGGCTCACACTGTTCTTGACTGCGCGGGCGATGGCGAGCGATGAGCTGTTCGTGTTGCTCGCAAGTGCCCTGCGATCGCGCGTGGGGCTGGGTGAGCTGCGACAGCTGATTGCGGATTCGCCGCGGCGTCAGGGCGTTCCGCGGCTCGCGGACATGGTGGAGTGGTGCCCGGCAAACTGCGATTCGCCGCTGGAGGCGTACTGTCTGTGGTTCGCCTTGGCGCTCGGGTTGCCGACGCCCGAAACGCAGTATCGCGTCGTCGTTGGGAACCGCGCGTACTGGCTTGATCTTGCGTGGCCCGAGCTGCGGGTTGCGGTCGAGCTGGATGGTCAGGTGAAGTACACGAGCGATGAGGTCTGGTTTGCGGAAAAGCGCCGCCAGGATGACCTCAATAATGCTGGTTGGCGCATTATTCGCTTGAAATACGCGGACCTGCGGGCGCCTGGCAAGCTCCGGGCGCTACTCCTTGGCGCGGTGCCGCGCGAAGATCGCACGGACATTCCGCACTCGCTGCTCGACGCGCACCTGCAGCGAGCGGGGTGAGCCGCGTTAGGACATGGCAATGCCCGGGCCGCAATTGCGGACCCGGGCAGTGCCGCGCTCAGTGCGATAAGGCAGCGACGCGGCGGGGCGCTAGGAGCGCGGTGCCGCGCGGTGCTCATGCGCACGGTGCTCCTGAGGGCGGGGCGCTAGGAGGCGGCCCCTTCGCGGGTGAGGCTCAGGCTCGCGCCGTCGCTCGCGATGTCCACGAGCACGGTGTCGCCGTCGTCGATCTGCCCGCTGATGAGGAGCTTGGCAAGCTGATCGCCGATCTCCTTTTGCACCAAGCGGCGCAGCGGCCGCGCACCGTAGGCCGGGTCGTAGCCGGTCTCGGCGAGCCAGGCCTTGGCGCCGTCGGTGACGTCGAGGCTGATCCGGCGGGACTTTAGGCGGCTCGCCATTGCGGCGATCTGCAGGTCGACGATGTGGGTCAGCTCGTCCTTCGTGAGCGGATCGAAGATGAGGATCTCATCGAGCCGGTTGAGGAATTCCGGCTTGAACGCCGCGCGGACGGCCCCCATGACGGCGTCGCGCTTGTCCTCGTCGGACATCTCCGGCGAGACCAGGAACTGCGAACCGAGGTTGGACGTCAACACGAGGATCGTGTTGCGGAAGTCCACGGTGCGGCCTTGGCCGTCGGTGAGGCGTCCGTCGTCGAGCACCTGCAAGAGGATGTCGAAGACTTCGGGGTGCGCCTTTTCCACCTCGTCGAGCAGGACGACGGAGTAGGGCCGGCGGCGGACCGCCTCGGTAAGCTGGCCGCCCTCGTCGTAGCCGACGTATCCGGGAGGCGCGCCGACGAGGCGCGAGACCGAGTGCTTTTCCGAGTACTCGGACATGTCAATGCGGATGATGGCGTGCTCGTCGTCGAAGAGGAAGTCCGCGAGCGACTTGGCCAGCTCCGTCTTGCCGACGCCCGTGGGGCCGAGGAAGAGGAAGGAGCCGGTGGGGCGGTTCGGATCCGCGACGCCGGCGCGCGAGCGGCGCACGGCATCGGAGACGGCGCGCACCGCTAGCTGCTGGCCGATGAGGCGCTCGGCGATGACGTCCTCCATGGAAAGGAGCTTGTCCATCTCGCCCTGCAGCAGGCGCCCGGTGGGGATGCCCGTCCAGGACTCGACGACCTCGGCGACCTCGCCCGGCCCGACCTTTTCGGCGATCATCGGCGCGGTTTCGAGTTCGCCCTCAGCGTCCTCGGCGCGCTCGGCGTCGGCGATCTCGCGTTCGATCTTCGGGATTTCGCCGTTTTGCAGGCGGCCGGCTTCCTCCCAGCGACCCTCGCGCATCGCGAGGTCGAGCTGGGTGCGCAGCTCGTCGAGCTTCACGCGCAGGTCACCGACGCGGTTGCGGCCGGCCTTCTCGGCCTCCCACCGGGTGGTGAGCGCCTTGAGCTCTTCGGTCTTGTCCGCGAGTTCGGCACGGACCTTTTCCAGCTGGGCGCGCGTGGTGGCGTCCTCGCTGTCGGGATCCGACTCGGTGAGGTAGGACTCCTCCATGCGCAGGCGGTCGACCTGGCGGTTCAGCACGTCGATCTCCAGGGGCTCAGAATCGAGCTCCATGCGCAGCCGCGAGGCGGCTTCGTCGATGAGGTCGATCGCCTTATCGGGCAGTTGGCGCCCGGAGATATAGCGGCTGGACAGCTCCGCGGCCGCGACGAGCGCACCGTCGGAGATCGTTACTTTGTGGTGGGCCTCGTACTTCGGCGCGATGCCGCGCAGGATCGCGATCGTGTCCTCCACGGAGGGCTCGCCGACGTAGACCGGCTGGAAGCGGCGCTCCAGGGCCGGGTCCTTTTCAATGTTCTCGCGGTACTCATCGAGCGTCGTGGCGCCGACGAGGCGCAGCTCGCCGCGCGCGAGCATCGGCTTGAGCATGTTGCCGGCGTCCATGGAGCCGTCGCCGGAGCCGCCCGCACCGACGACGGTGTGGAGTTCGTCGATGAAGGTAATGACTTCGCCGCCCGAGGACGCGATCTCGTTCAGGGCCGCCTTGAAGCGCTCTTCAAACTCGCCGCGGTACTTCGCGCCGGCGACCATCGCGGCGATGTCGAGCGCGATGAGGCGCTTGTCCTTCAGCGATTCGGGCACGTCGCCCGCCACGATGCGCTGCGCGAGGCCTTCGACGACGGCCGTCTTGCCGACGCCGGGCTCGCCGATGAGCACGGGGTTGTTCTTGGTGCGGCGCGAGAGCACCTGCACGACGCGACGGATTTCGCTATCGCGGCCGATGACGGGATCGAGCTTGCCGTCGCGGGCGTCCTCGGTGAGGTCGCGGCCGTACTTCTTCAGCGTTTCGAAGCTGCCTTCCGGATCCGCGCTCGTGACGTTGTTGGGGCGGATCTGCGGCAGCACCTGCGCGAGCAGTTCCTCGCGCGCGCCGCTTTCGGCGAGGATGCTTCCGGCCCGGGAGCTGGAGGCCGCCAGTGCGAGCAGGAGATGCTCGGTGGAGACGTAGTCATCGCCCATCGCCTTGGCGCGCGCGCCGGCGTCGGTCAGGACGTTGAGCAGATCGCGATCGGCCTGCGGCTGGCTGACGGAGGAGCCCGTCGAGCTGGGCAGGGCAACGAGCGCGTTGCGGACCTTGGCGCCGATTTCCTGGCGCGAGGCGCCGACGGCCTGCAGCAGGGCGAGCGGGACGCCGCCTTCTTGTTCGAGCAGCGCCGAGAGCAGGTGCAGCGTCGTCACCTGCGGGTTTCCGGCGGCCGTGGCCGCCTGCACAGCGGCAGTGAGCGCCTCCTGTGACTTCGTCGTGAATTGTTCGTTCATGTTTCCCCAATACCTTGATGAATGTGTCTATTAAGGACAACCACTCGGCTCGGGCGCTATTCCAAAGTTGAGCGCCTCTGACTCAACTGTAACCCGGCTCACCTAGCGCTGCACGGTGCAGCAGTCGCGGGCCTCGCTCGCGGGCAGGGTGCACCTGGGGAATCAATCGGCGTCGGCGTCGAGGTCCTCGCTCAGCGCGGGCTCGTGGCGGCCGGGTTTCATCGCGCGCAGCGCCCACAGGATGCAGGCGAGGTCGACGAGTTCCTGCGCGCCGGCGCCCACGATGGCGGGCATGACGCCCGTCAGCGCGATCCCCATGAGGACGACGGACAGCGCCACGCCGATCCCGATCGCCTGCAGCGCGACGCGGGTCGTGTGCTGGCCGATGCCGACGGCGACGGCAGCGCGGTGGACGTCGTCTTTCATGAGGACGACGTCGGCGCTGTCGGCCGCGGCCGCGGAGCCGGTGATGCCCATGGCGACGCCGACGTCGGCGGCCGCGAGCACCGGGGCGTCGTTCACGCCGTCGCCGACCATCATGACCGGGCGCGCCGAGGCGCGCGTGACCGCCGCGACTTTGTCCTCGGGCAGCAGGCCGCCCTGCACGTCGGTGATGCCGAGCTCGGCGCCGATATAGCGCGCGGTGGCGGGGGTATCGCCCGAGAGCATGAGGACGTTGTCGATGCCGAGGCGCCGCAGCTCGGCGATCGTGCGAGTGGCCTCGGGCCGGTATTGGTCCGCGAGCGCGATCGCGCCCGCATACGTGCCGTCGATCGCGACGTAGACGAGACTGACCCCCGGCTGCACGTGCTCGCGGGCGCGCTCGAGTTCGGCGTCGCTCACGTGCGCGACCTCGGCGATCCAGCTGGCCTTGCCAACGGCGACGTGCCGGCCCGCCACGCGGCCCTCAAAGCCCGCGGCGACGACTTCGCTCGCGTCGGTGGCGCGCTCGAGCTCGATGCCCCGCTCGCGGGCGGCGGCGACGATCGCGCGGGCCAGCGGGTGCGTCGAATAGTCCTCGACGGCGCCCGCGGCGGCGAGCAGGTCGGTCTCGCTGATGCCGTTTTCACTCTGCACGGCGACGACGGCTGGCGTGCCGCGCGTCAGCGTGCCGGTCTTGTCGAAGGCGGCGGTGGCGATACGCGAGAGCCGCTCGATCGTGCCACCGTCTTTCACGATGATGCCCGCGCGGGCGGCGCGCGACATCCCGGCCATGAAGGCGACGGGCGCGGCGATGAGCAGCGGGCATGGGGTCGCGACGACGAGCACCTGGGCGGCGCGCAGCGGCTCGCCGGAGATCCACCAGCCGATGCCGGCGACCGCGAGCGCGAAGATCGTGAACGGCAGCGCGATGCGATCGGCGAGGCGCACCATTGGGGAGCGTGAGGCAGCGGCCTCCTGCACGAGGGCGACGATCTGCTGGTATTTCGAGTCCGCCGCGCTCGCCAAGGCGCGAACGTGGATCGCGCTCGAGCCGTTGATCGAGCCCGACATGATCTCCTCGCCGCGCTCGTGGCTGACGGGCAGCGATTCGCCGGTGAGCGAGGATTCGTCGACGCTCGCTCGCGCGTCGAGCAGTTCACCGTCGACGGGCACGATCTCCGAGGGCCGGATGAGCAGGACGTCGCCCGCCGCGACCTCACCGATCGCGACGGTGCGCACCTCATCGCCATCGACGACGTGCGCCCGCGAGGGCGCGCGCTCGAGCACGCCGGTCAGTTCGGAGCGGGCGCGCGCCGAGGCATAGTCTTCGAGCGCCTCCCCGCCGGAGAGCATGAGGCAGACGACGAGCGCCGCCCAGTATTCGCCGACGGCGACGGTGGCGCAGATCGCGACGATGGCGAGGATGTCGATGCCCCAGGCTCCGGAGCGCAGGTCGGCGATCATGTCGCGCAGCTGGTCGGCGGCGACGATGAGCGCGAAGGCGCTGACGAGCACCTGCGCGTAGATCGGCGGCGCCAGCCACGCGAGGATTAGCCCGATCACGCCGACCGCGATCGTCGCTCCTACCCACGGATAGGTCCGCCACCACGTCATCGCCTTCATGCCCCCACAATCAGACATTTCGGTGTTGGGCGCAAGCTTGGCTAGGCTCCCCTTTGCCGCATAATCCCGCGGAAAAGGGCAGCCTGAGCTAGCTTCGGATCAGCGGTAGGCGGGGGCCAGCGCGGGCCACGGATCGGCCAGCTCCAGGCAGCGCGCGAGGCGCAGCAGGAGCGCTTCGCTGCCGAGCCGTGTCGCACCCAGGTGCACCCCGAAGGGCAGCTCGACGCCATCGATGACGGCGCGGTGCAGCGGCAGCGAGATTGCCGGGTTGCCCGTGATGTTCCAGACGGAGGAAAACGGCGTGAAGTGCTTTTGCGCCTCGAAGTCCGCGGCCGGATCCGCTAGCTGCAGTTGTTCGGGCGGCAGCGGCGGCCCGGACAGCGTCGGCGAGAGGATGACGTCGAATTCCGCCCACGCGTGGGCGATCTGGCGCGTGAGATGCTGCAGCGAGGAGACGGCGTTCGCGTAGTCGAGCGCCGAGATGTCCTGGCCCTGGTCCCGCAGCCACCGCGTGAGCGCCATGAGGTGCTCCTCGGCCTCGGGTGGCACCGGGATCGAGGCCGCGCCGACGGCCCACAGCGGCATGAAGCCCATCCACTGCTCGGCGCTCAGTGGGCGGTGAGCCTCCTCCAGCACGCAGCCCGCGTCGGCCAGCAGCTTCGCAGCGCGCTCCACGCCCGCGAGCGCCTCGGGATGAAACTCGGTCGTCTCGACGTTGAGCGGCTCGGTCAGGACGCCGACGCGCACGCGCGAGCCGGCATCGCAGCGGGCAAGAGTCTCCGCGCGCTCGGCGCGGCGTAGGTCTTCAGTGAGGGAGTCGAGGCTACCCAGCGTGAAAAAGTCCCCGGGACGATTGCCGCTAATGGCCTGCAGCGCGCTTGCCGCATCGGCGACGGTGCGTGCGAGCACGCCTTCGGTTGCCAGGCCCGGGCCGGAGACGGAATACGGACCGGGAGAGACTCGGCCGCGCGAGGGCTTCAGGCCGACGACCCCGCAGGCCGCCGCCGGGATGCGGATCGAGCCACCCCCATCGTTGCCGTGCGCCAGCGGCGTCAGCCCGGCCGCAAGTGCCGCACCCGCGCCCCCGGAGGAGCCGCCCGCGGTGCGGCGGGTATCCCACGGTGAGCGCGCTGGACGCTGTCCAGCCGGTTCGGTGTAGGCCGGCATCCCGAACTCGGGCGTCGTTGTTTTGCCGAGCATGATCGTGCCCGCCTCCGCGAGGCGTTGCGCCACCCCGTCAGTGACGTCTGCGCGGTTACCGCGCAGGATCGCGCTGCCCGCTTCGAACGGCTCGCCCGCGACTTGCGTGAGGTCCTTGATCGGGCACGGTATCCCGACGAGCGGTCGCGGATCGCCGTCCGCGATGGCCGCGCGGGCCGTGAGTGCGTCGCGCTCCGCGCGGCGCCGCGAGACGTGGACGAAAGCCCCCACCTCGTCGTTGAACTGTTCGATGCGCTCCAGCATGGCGCGGGTGACTTCCAGCGGGTCAGTCACGCCTCGACGGTAGGCGTCCGCGAGGTCGCTCGCCGATAACTGGTGAAGCTCTCTCATGGTTCCAACCTTACGTAAGTTCTGCATCCGGCCAGCAAAAAAGTCCACCTAATCGGTGGTCGATCGCCTCACTTCACGGCATGCTTGAGGGTGAGAGCGGTGCAACCGGGCCGCGCGAAAGAAAGGAGCGCACTAATGGGAATTGGTGACTTCGTGAACAAGGCGAAAGAGCAGCTCTCCGGCGAGAAGGGCGAGCAGCTCTCGGACTCCGCCCTCGACAAGGGAGCCGAGTTCGCTTCCCAGAAGACCGGCGGTAAGTACGACGAGAAGATCACCTCGGTACGCGACGCCATCGATGAGCGCGTCGGCTCCGAAGGCGCTACTCCTGCGACGGACCCGTCCACCGAGCAGGTGAACGAGCCCGCGGAAGCAAAGCCCCGCATCGACTCGGATCAGCAGCTTAACTAGCCATACGAACAGCTGTCCCCGGAACCATCACGGTTCCGGGGACAGCTGTTTGCGTCCTAGTAGGCGCGCTCGCCCTCCGCTGGAACGACCTCTGGCCCCTTCTCACCCTCGGCCAGGTTGAGTTCCTTAAGGCCGGGGTTCGACTGCACTCGCGCAGAGCGGCCGGCACCATCCGGGCCGATCGGCGGACGTCCGATAAAGGTCCGGCCGGTGGCGTGGTTAAGGGTGCGAATGAATGAAACCCACTCACCATCGACCATGACCGAGCGGGTGATCGATGAGTAGTCGTAGTAGCTACCCGTGCGGCAGCCGCCCTCGTCTTCACGCACAGTCCGAAACTCGAAAGCGGGGCGGCCCACGAGGCACAATTCATCGCCGTATGGGCTCGGACACTGTTCATAGTCCCCGGAGTAGATAGACGTATAGGTGTAGTAGCCCTGTTCGTCTCGTGGCGGGGTGGTTGCGGTCGGAGTTGACCAACCATTGGTATCGCATCCCCAAGGATACAGCTTTTCCACCGTCATGGGTTCCGCGAAGTGCCACGTAATCTGGGCCTGCCCGATGGAGTGACCCTCGGCCTGCGTGATGTACATGCCGTAGCGAACGCCCGACCCTGTTCCGCAGGCGTTCGCCTGGTGGCGGCACCTGTATTTGGGACGAAAGAGGCTACCGCCCGTCCGAACATTATCGCGCGTCGCGTTCATCCAGCCATCGAGGTGGACCGGCGGCAGCTGAGAGGCGGCAAAGGCCGGGGTTGACGCGGCTACGGCAATGGCGGGCACTGCCCATGCAGCACCCTTGGCTACGGCGCGGCGTGATACCGCGCGACGGTCAGATGTCTCCACAGATCCCCCAATATTGGCGTCAAAGATTGAATTCGCAAGTTTCCGTGGCCACTGTACCAGGCGCGAAACGGCAACACTCGCGCCAAATATGGCCTATTCGTGGAAATCCGAAGAATTGACACCATATTGCATACTTCATGCAAAGAACTCCACATAATCTCGCTTGCTAGCTGACACTTATTTAGCCCAAGCCCTTCAATCGACTCGCACAGGGTCCCGCCCATCCGCGATGGCGCGTAGACAGCTGCGAATACTGCCCGGTCTCGCCTCGCAAATTTCTCGGTAATCACAAATCCGTCATGTGGGATGAACTCTCGGCGAGACGGGCTACGATGTTCTTACCCTCCCGCCGTACTCGGACTCGTTAAGGTCTCCGGTGACTGTCACCTCTACTCCCCTCGCGTTGCGCCGCGCCCGCCTTGGCGTGAACCTCATGTTCCTAACCAATGGGGCGATCTTCGCGAATATTTTGCCCCGCTACCCCATGGTGAAAGATCAACTCGGGGTGGACGCTGCGACTTTCGGGCTGCTGGTTGCATGCTTCCCGGCGGGAGCGATGATCGCGGGGCTGGCAGCGGCGCGGGTGATTCGGCGATTCTCCTCGGCTCACACGGCGGTCTTCGGGACCTACATAGTTGCTGCAGCGCTCATGCTGGCGGCGTTCGCCATCGATGTCTCCCCCTGGCTGTTTGCGGCCGCGATGTTCCTTGGCGGTTCCGCCGATGCGATTGTTGACATTGGACAAAATGCTCATGGCATGCGCGTCCAGCGCGGTTATGGCAGATCGATCATTAATTCGTTCCACGCGGCATGGTCGGCCGGTGCCGTAATCGGCGGCCTCATGGGCTCGGGCGCGACAGCGCTCGAACTGCCATTGACGTGGCACCTCGTGATCTCCGGGATCGTCTTCTCGCTCGCCGTCGCGGTAGCCGGCCGGCTCGCCCTCCCCGGTCCCGACACGCTCGATGACGACGAGGAACACCGAGCCAAGACATCGCGCGCACCGCTCGGCCGAGTTGCGCTTATCCTCGCGGCACTGTCCGTCGTGGCGCTCTCGGGAACCTTCGTCGAGGATGCCGGATCAACCTGGTCGGCGCTCTTCATGCGCGACATCGCGGGCGCGGCCCCCTCGATCGCGGGACTCGCCTATGTCTCGATGGTCGGCGCTCAGTTCATCGGCCGCCTTACCGGAGATAGTTTCGTCGACCGCTTTGGTGCCCGCACCGTGGCCTACGCGGGAGCCGCCATGATCGGAGCTGGCTTCCTCACGATGCTGCTCGCCCCGAGCCAGATCACCACCATCGGGGCCTTCGCGCTGGCGGGCTTCGGGTGCGCGACCCTCGTCCCCGCGGCGTTTGATGCGGCGGACCGGATCCCGGGCCTGCCCGTCGGAACCGGTCTGACGATCATTGGCTGGCTCATGCGGCTGGCCTTCCTCGCCGGCCCGCCCGTCGTCGGCCTCATCACGGACCACTTCGGTCTTCGGGTGGGCCTTTCGATTGTCCCGATCGGCGCTGTCGCGTTGATCGTTGCGGCTCGTGTGCTGCCGACAAAGGTCCGGTAAAGGATTTTCCGACTTCGCTCGCCTCATGACACACTGCCCTCATGACGGACACTGATAGCACTACGCCCAGCCATCCGGACTCCAATCCCGCCCCTCACCTCGCATTCCTCGACGACGTCGAAGGCGAGAAGGCCCTGACCTGGGTCAAGGAGCGTAATGCCGAGGCCGAAGCGACCCTCGCTTCGACGTCCCGCTACGGCGAGCTGCGCGATGGCGTCCTGGCCATCTTGGACTCGACCGACAAGATCCCAGGTGTTGTCCAGCGCGGCGACTACCTCTATAACGTCTGGACCGACGCCGAGCACGAACGCGGCATCTGGCGCCGCACCACCTGGGAGTCCTACCGCAGCGATAATCCCGAGTGGGAAGTCCTCATCGACGTCGATGCGCTCGCCGAGGCCGAGGACACCCCGTGGGTATGGCACGGCGCGACAGTGCTGCGCCCCGAAAACAACCGGGCACTGATTGACCTCTCGCGCGGCGGTTCCGATGCTGATATCACCCGCGAATTCGACCTTGAAACCAAGCAGTTCGTCGATGACGGCTTCTACCGCCCAGAGGCCAAGGGCTCAATGCAGTGGGCCGATACGACGGGCGAAGGTGTCTTCGTGGCGACCGACTTCGGCGAAGGCAGCCTCACCGATTCCGGCTATCCCCGGATCGTCAAGCGGCTGCGCCGCGGCCAGCCAATGGACCAGGCCGAAACGATCTTCGAGGGCGAAACAACTGATATCTCGGTCGGCGCTGCGTACAACCGGCTCGATGACCGCACCTTTATCTACCGCAGCACCACGTTCTACACAGGCGAATTCTTCGAACTCACGGACGAGGGACTCGTCAAGATCGATATCCCCGAGTCCGCCCACGGCTCCGTGTGGACCGACTGGCTCATCGTGCGCCTGCGTGATGCCTGGCAGGTCGGCGGCCAGACGTTTGCGGCCGGCTCGATCCTCGTCATCAACTACGAAGAATTCCTTTCCGGCAAGCGCGAATTCACCGAGCTGTTCGCCCCGACGGCAAGCGCCACCGCGGTCGATATCACCGCGACGAAGAATTTCCTTGTCCTGACCATCCTGGATGATGTCGTCAACCGCATCGAGCTGTTCACCCCGCCCGTCGGCGACGACGCGTGGACGAGCCAGCCACTCGACTTCGTCTCCGACGTTGTGCCCGAGACTGCCGAGGGGCAGCGGCCCATCGTGACGGCCTCGGTCGCGGCGATCGACAGCGAAACGAGCGATGACCTGTGGGTCACGATCGAGTCGTTCAACCTGCCCTCGACTCTCGCGGTTGCCCACCTGGCTTCCGATGGCAGCGTCACCGAGGTCGAGACGCTGAAGTCGCTTCCCGCATACTACGACGCGAATGGCGTCGAGGTGAGCCAACACTTCGCGACGAGCGAGGACGGCACGAAGGTCCCCTACTTCCAGATCAGCCCCGTCGGCGCCACCGCCGACGGCTCCACCCCGACGCTGCTCTATGGCTACGGCGGCTTCGAGGTATCCCTCACCCCGAGCTACTTCGCGGTCGCGGGTAAGTCCTGGGTCGAACGCGGCGGCGTCTACGTCATTGCCAACATTCGTGGCGGCGGCGAATACGGGCCGCAGTGGCACAAGTCCGCCCTGAAGGAAAACCGCCACAAGGCCTACGAGGATTTCGCGGCCGTCGCCAAGGATCTCGTCGAGCGCGGCGTCACGACGCCCGAGCACCTTGGCGCCCAGGGCGGATCCAATGGCGGCCTCCTCATGGGCAACATGCTGACGCAGTACCCGGAGCTCTTCGGCGCGATCGTCTGCCAGGTGCCGCTGCTCGACATGCGGCGCTACACCAAGCTGCTCGCAGGCGCTTCATGGGCCGCCGAGTACGGCGATCCGGACGATCCGGCGCAGTGGGAGTTCATTAAAACCTTCTCGCCGTTCCATCTCTTTGATCCCGACGCGAGCTACCCGCCCATTTTGTTCACGACGTCGACGCGCGACGACCGCGTCCATCCGGCCCACGCCCGCACGCTCGCCTTCGAGATGCTGGCCGCCGGCAAGGACGTGACCTACTTCGAGAACATCGAGGGCGGCCACGGCGGTGCGGCAACAAACGCCCAGCGCGCCATGATGCAGGCCTATGCCTACGAGTTCCTCTGGCAGCGGCTGAACTAAGACGCAGACACCACACACAGAAGGGCTGCCCCAGGATTACTCCCGGGGCAGTCCTTATGTTTATGCCAGACTAGCGATTCTCGTTCGGATCGATCCGCTCGCCATAGCGCGGCGGCTCGTCATTGGACGGCGGAGTGCTCGGCGGATTCTCGCCATAACGCGGCTGATCCTGCGGTGCCGCAAACGGGTCCGAGGTATCTCCGCTGACTGGACGTTGCTCGCCATAACCCGGCTGCTGACCGTAACCCGGCGCCTGCCCATAGCCCGGCTGCTGGCCATATCCCGGCTGCGGCTGACCGTAACCCGGCTGCGGCTGGCCATAGCCTGCCTGCGGACCGCTATAGCCACCGCCATAACCGCCCTGCATCTGGGCGATCGCTTCGCGTCGGCGGCGGTTAACCCGCAGTAGCCAGACGATGCCAACGATGAGCAGCACGAGACCCGCGAGCGAGACCAGCAGGCCAATGAGGATCGGCGTGCCAAGTGCGCCCGGGTTGTTCGCGATCTCTTCGACCGCCGAAGCCGGGCCCACCACGAGGGAACCGTCAGTACCGCAGTTGATGGTGTACTCGCCGGCCGAGGGGGCTTCGTAGATCTTCAGCCCCTGGATATCGGAGACCGAGGCGGCCGTGCCACTTGCGTCGAGATTGCAGGACAGGTCCGTTTGGTTCTGCGTCGTCACGAAGACCCGATCACCCTGGTTCAGCGAGATCGTGCCGCCATCGGAGACTTCCTGGAACGAGGACAGGTCCATGTTTCCAATGACGCTCATGCCCGCAGCAATAAGACCGCCGAAGAAGCCGAACACCAACATGAGGGCGCCTAAGACAATCGAAAAAACGGGGCCCGTGCGAGACGGAATCGGTGGTGCTCCAGCACTCATCGCAGCTCCTTGTGTGGGATGTATTAACGGTTGCCAGTCTACGCGCCTCGCGGAGAAATTCGAGACACGGACCACATACCCGAGGTCTAGATGTTATCGACACTGCGTCTATAAGATAGAGACATGATGTCGATAAACCGTTCCACCGCCGCAACTACCCCGTCCAAAACGCTCACGTTTGCCTACCTCGCAGCCGGATACACCGTCGCCGGCCTCCTCGCCGGTCTCGGCTACCGCGAGCTCACCCGCCACTCCGACTTTGATGGCTTCACCCAGCTGGCCGTCATGCACACCCACCTGCTGGTCCTCGGCACCTCGATGATGCTGGTCTTCATGCTCATCGAAGCCGTCTTCCGGCTCTCGGCCCACAAGTTCTTCACGGCCTTCTTCTGGGTCTACAACGCGGGCGTCATCATCACCTCTGCGATGATGGGTGTCATCGGCTACCGACAGCTGGAAGGACTCGAGCACTCCAAGGCGCTCGCTGGAATCTCGGGCACGGGCCACATTCTCATCACGATCGCCTTCGTACTGTTTTTCCTCTGCCTCTTCCGCGCCGTCAAAGCCCGCGAGACTGTTTCCGCCCAATCGGTTGCCTAACGACTCCCACCTTCCTAGGCTCAGAAGTGAAAGACCCGCAACGGAGCTTTAAGGAGCATCATGGCTGACTACATTGATCCGAGCGTCGACCACGGCAAGAAGCCGTATGTTATCGACATCGAAAAGGAGACAGTCGGTAACGATCTGTTCCGCAAGACGATTTGGACGGGCGCCCACCTGCAGGCCACGCTCATGACCATTCCGGTCGGCGGCGACATCGGCCTTGAGGTCCACGAAGAAAACGATCAGTTCCTGCGTCTGGAGCAGGGCAAGGGTCGTTGCCAGATGGGTCCGTCCAAGGACGATCTGTCATTCGATGAAGAGGTCGAAGACGACTGGGCCATTTTCGTTCCGGCCGGAACCTGGCACAATGTGACGAACATTGGCGATGAGCCGATGAAGCTGTACGCGATCTACGGTCCGGCCGATCACGAGCCCGGCACCGTTCACAAGACCCAGGAAGATGCCGAGAACGATCCGCACGAACACTGATTCGCTCCTTACCGCAAGGACGCTGAACGAAAACGAGCCGTCCGCCCCTAGCCGGGGGCGGACGGCTCGCCTTGTCAAAGCCGGCGCTATCGCGCTGGCGACACTGCTAGTCATCGGGCTGCCGACGGACATCATCCCGAATCCGATCTTCGGCCGCGAGGTTCCGGTGCGCGCGTGGGAATACCCCGTGCTCGCATTGACCGTCGCGCTGACGTTCGCGTGGTTCGCTGTTCAAGCGCCGCGCCGCCCGAAGGACGATGGCCGGTTGGCCGGCGGCCTCACCCTCGCCCTGTTCGCCGTGGCCTGTCCCGTGTGCAACAAGATCATCTTGCTACTGCTCGGGGCATCTGGAGCGATGGGCTTCTGGGCGCCTTTGCAGCCCTATATCGCCGTCTTTTCGGTCGCGGCGCTCGCCGTGGCGCTGTATCTGCGCATCCGCAATCGCGATTGCACGACCGAGGCCTGCGCCGCCTAGCTCGCCTCGTCCTTGGAAGGCAGCGCCGGGCGAGCCGGCGCTAGCGCGAGGATCGGGCGCGCACGCACCGGCGGGTGCGGCTCCGGGAGCCGGCCCTTGAGCCGGATCCCATGCGGCACAACGACGACATCGCCGGCTGGTCCCGCCGCGAAGACGCGGTGGGAGCGACGAGCATCGGCCTCTTCTTGCAACTGGATCAGCTGGCGCGCGGTGCGCTGCATATCGCGCTCCATCTTCTTCAGCTTGCTGCGCAGTTCAATGATGTGGCGAATACCCGCGAGGTTGATGCCTTCGTCGCGGCTGAGCCGCTGGATCTCGCGCAGCGCCTCCACATCATCGCGGCTGTAGCGCCGCCCCTTGCCTCGGGCCCGCGAGGGCGTGACGAGGCCGAGGCGGTCGTACTGCCGCAGCGTCTGGGGGTGCATGCCCGCGAGTTCGGCAGCGACCGAGATGACGAACGTGGGTTCTTCAGTTGTCATCGGCGCTTACCTCCTCACTCACGGGCTCGCGCGGCCAGGTCGGCGCGCGGATTATCTCCAGCTGTTGCGGCCTTCAGGGCCTCGATGCCGTCCTTCGCCTCGTCGGACAGGTGATGCGGCACCTGGATCGCGACGGTTAGGAGCAGGTCTCCCTTGCCGTTCTTCGTCTCGATGCCGCGGCCCTTGACGCGCAGCACGCGACCGGAGGGCGTGCCGGCCGGTACCCGCACGCGCACGGTCGAACCGTCGAGCGTGGGGACCTCAACCGTCGCCCCGAGCGCGGCTTCGGCGTAGGTGACGGGCAGCTCCATCCGCAGGTTGTTGCCGTCCATCTCGAAGACGGGGTGCGGCGTCACGCTCACGGTGATGACCATGTCGCCGGCCGGGCCCCCGTTGCTGCCGGGGTGTCCCTTGCCGCGCAGTTTGATCTTCTGGCCGTTCTTCACGCCCGCGGGGATGCGGACGTTGATCGAGCGGCCGTCGACCTGCAGCGTGACGGTTTCACCCGTCGCTGCCTGGCGAAAGCCGAGCGTCGTTGCGGCATGCAGATCCGCGCCGGACTGGGGGCTCGGAGCGAATCCGCCGAAGCCACCAAAGCCGCCGCCAGAGCGCCGGGTTCGGGTACCGCCACCGCCGAACATCTTGAGGATGTCGTCGATATCGGGACCGCCGTCGCTGCCGGTTTCGAAGCGGACGTTTCCGCTGCCACCAAACATGCCGGAAAAGACGTCTTCAAATCCGCCGCCGGGCCCGCCGGGGCCGCCCGGACCGGCAGAGAAGCGAGCTCCTCCGCCGGCCATGGCGCGGATGGCGTCGTATTCTTCGCGCTTCTTTGGATCGGACAGGACCGCGTAGGCCTCGCCGACTTCCTTGAACTTCGCCTCGGCGGCCTTGTCCCCCGGGTTTTGGTCCGGGTGGTAGGTCCGCGCAAGTTTGCGATACGACTTCTTGATCGCGGCGGCATCGGCGTCTTTCGGCACGCCGAGCACCTGATAAAAGTCCTTATCGAACCAGTCTTGGCTGGCCATGACGCCTCACCTCCACGTGTGTTGTTGGGATTGCGATTTACTCAGGGTTGGACACCGCCACTCGGGCGGCTCTAAGGACCTTGTCGCCCATCTTGTAGCCGGGCTGCATGACCTGGGCGATCGTGGCGACGGAGACCTCGGAGGACGGGGTGGCCATGAGCGCCTCGTGCACCTCCGGGTCGAACTCTTCGCCGGCTTCGCCAAAGCGGGAGACCTTGAAGTGCTGCTCCAGGGTGTTTTCCAGCTTGGTCGCGACCGTCGCAAAAGTACCGGTCAGGTCACCGTGCTGGCGGGCGAGCGCAATATCGTCAAGGACGCTGAACAGCGCTTCCACGACGTCGGCGACGCCCTGATCCTTGGCCTGGGAGGCCGCCTCGCGGGAGCGGCGAACGAAGTTCGCATACTCCTGCTCGGTGTTGTACTGCGCGGCGCGCGAGCGGGCCAGATCGTCGGTCAGCTTGGCGTTTTCGGCCTTGAGATCGGCGAGGTTGGACTGGGCCTCATCCTGCGCGGGGGTCTCCTCCACGTAGGCGGGGCCGAACTTGTCCCCTTCGGGATGCGTATCGGCGCTGGCGCCGGCATCTTCCGTCGTGAACTCCGCGGCCTGCGCCGCATGAGTCTCGTCGACCTCGTCCGTCACCGGGGACTCCCCCTGGTGGCCGCCAGGCTCGGCCTCAGCCGGAGCCTGGCGCACCTTGCCAGTTTCGGGGTCGATCCGACGACGATCACGCACGATCGGCTTCTCGTCGTTGTTCTCGAAATCCGTCACTTACTTCTTCTCTTCCTCATCGTCGACGATCTCGGCGTCAACGACGTCCTCGTCGGCGTTGGGGCTCTCGCCGGCCGGGGCCTGCTCGCCCGCAGCCTGCTCGGCCTGGCCCTGGTTGTAGAGCGCCTGACCGATCTTCTGTGCCTCTTCGGTCACCTTGGACTGGGCCGTGGTGATGGCATCGAAGTCGTCGCCTTCCAGCGCCTTCTTCAGATCATCGACGGCGGTCTGTACCGAGGTGGAGACGTCGGCCGGGATCTTGTCCGCGTTGTCCTTCAGGAGCTTCTCGGTGCCGTAGACGAGCTGCTCGGCGGAGTTGCGGGTGTCGGCTTCCTCACGGCGCTTCTTGTCTTCGGCAGCGTGCGATTCGGCTTCCTTCACCATGCGGTCGATCTCGTCCTTGGAGATGCCGGAGCCGCCGGTGATCGTCATCGACTGCTCCTTGCCCGTGCCACGATCCTTGGCGGAGACGTGGACGATGCCGTTGGCGTCGATGTCGAAGGTCACCTCGATCTGGGGCACGCCGCGGGGGGCCGGGGCGATGCCGGTGAGGTCGAAGGTGCCGAGCGGCTTGTTGTCCCGGGCGAACTCGCGCTCACCCTGATAGACCTGGATCAGCACGGAGGGCTGGTTGTCCTCCGCAGTGGAGAACACCTCGGAGCGCTTCGTCGGGATCGCCGTGTTGCGCTCGATGAGGCGGGTCATGACGCCGCCCTTGGTCTCGATACCGAGGGAGAGCGGGGTGACGTCGATCAGCAGGACGTCCTTGCGGTCGCCCTTGATGACACCGGCCTGCAGGGCGGCGCCGACGGCGACGACCTCGTCCGGGTTCACGCCCTTGTTGGGCTCCTTGCCACCGGTCAGCTCGGTCACGACTTCGGTCACGGCCGGCATACGGGTCGAGCCGCCCACGAGGACGACGTGGTCGATCTCGGAAACGGAGATGCCGGCGTCCTTGATGACGTTGTTAAACGGTGTCTTGGTGCGGTCGAGCAGATCCTTGGTCATTTCCTCGAAGTGGGCTCGGGTGAGCTTTTCTTCCAGGTGGATCGGGCCGCCTTCGCCCATCGAGAGGTAGTGCAGCGAGATATCGGTGGAGGTCGCGGTCGACAGTTCCTTCTTGGCCTGCTCCGCGGCATCCTTCAGACGCTGCAGCGCGATCTTGTCCTTGGACAGATCCACGCCGTCCTTCGTCTTGACCTGCTCGACGAGCCAGTCGACGATGCGCTGATCCCAGTCGTCACCACCGAGGCGGTTATCGCCGTTGGTCGCGCGCACCTGAATGGTGGAGAAATCGTCCTCGTCCTTGCCGACTTCCAGCAGCGAGACGTCGAAGGTACCGCCACCGAGGTCGAAGACCAGGATGAGTTCGTCTTCCTTACCCTTTTCCAGGCCGTAGGCGAGGGCCGCGGCCGTGGGCTCGTTGACGATACGCAGGACGTTGAGGCCAGCGATCTGGCCGGCGTCCTTGGTCGCCTGACGCTCGGCGTCGTTGAAGTAGGCCGGCACGGTGATGACGGCTTCTGTCACGGGCTCGCCGAGGTACTCTTCCGCGTCGTGCTTGAGCTTGCCAAGAATACGCGCGGAGATTTCCGGGGCGGTGTACTTCTTGCCGTCGATATCGACCGACCAGTCGGTGCCCATGTGGCGCTTGACCGAGGAGATGGTGCGATCAACGTTGGTGACCGCCTGACGCTTGGCGATTTCGCCGACGAGGACATCGCCGTTCTTGGAAAACGCGACGACAGACGGGGTGGTGCGAGCGCCTTCAGCGTTCGCGATGATGGTGGGCTCGCCGCCTTCGAGGGTGGCGATGGCCGAGTTTGTGGTGCCGAGGTCGATACCTACTGCACGTCCCATAAGTTGTGCTCCTTTTGTCGCGGCCGGGTCCGGCCCGAAGGTTCCGGACCGGCACGTCGACCTTGTAGTTGAGTGGTCTGCACTCAAGTTTTCCAGTCGCTCGACTGTTGTCAAATCGAGATCGGCAAACTTGAGTCTAATAGGCTCAACTTAGCGGAGGCAGGAATTATTCCCGCCACCCTATGGCGTGGCCCACAGGACACCTGCTGGCTTGATGAGCGAGCTAAACGTGCTACCGCGTTGAGTTTTTCTGCCCGAGGAACGATACGCTTCTGATATGTCCACGTCACCTTCGCCGCATTGGCTGACCTCCAAAGAGCAGCAGTCGTGGCGCGCCTACCTCGCGATGACCGCGCGGCTGCACGCACTCCAGGGACGTCAGCTCCAGGTCCTGCACGGAATCTCGATCCAAGATTTCCAGGTCCTTGTCCACGTCTCCGAGGCCAGCGATGGCTGCATTCGAACCTCCGATCTCGCAGACGCTGTCGTCTGGGAGCGCTCCCGCCTCTCCCATCACCTCGCCCGTATGGAAAAACGCGGCCTTATCGCGCGAAATACCTGCCCCAACGACGGCCGCGGCGTCCTCGTATCCCTAACACCCGCGGGCGAAGAAATCCTCGTGAAGGCAGCGCCGGACCACGTCGAACTCGTCCGGCGGGTCTTTATTGACGCCCTTGGCCCCGATGGACTCGGCGAACTCGACTACGTCACCGCCACCGTGCTCGGAGCGCTGGACGTCGAACCCGAGCCACAGTCGCGCTAGGGCGTGCGACCACGCGGCACTGAGCGCGCGCATCAGCACCGTGGCTTAGGCTGGCGACCATATCACGTGCTCTGCCACACGAAGGGACGCCAACGATGACTACCTACGACGAACTCCTAGCCGCCGTCAGCTGCACTGATGGGCGCGAGATTTTCGATCCGGCCACGGGCGAGCTCGTCGGCCAGATCCGCGAACGTTCGCGCGCCGATCTCAACGCCGCGATCGCAGGTGCCCGCGCCGCCCAAAGCGAGTGGGCCGCTCGCAGCCATGAGGAGCGGTCAGCCGCACTCAACACCGCCGCCGATGCCATCGAGGCACACGCGGACGCGCTGGCCTAGCTCCTGTCGCGCGAGCAGGGCAAGCCGATCGTCAACGGCCCCAATGCAGCATTCGAGGTCGGAGCATGCGCTGCCTGGCTGCGCGCGACCGCCGCCTTTCCTATGGAGCCGGAGGTGCTCGTCTCCGATGAGGAGCAGCACAGCGAACTGATCTACGAACCGCTCGGCGTCGTGGGAGCCATCGGGCCGTGGAACTGGCCCATGATGATCGCGATCTGGCAGCTGGCGTCGGCGCTTCGCACGGGAAACACCGTGGTGGTCGAACCCAGCGAATACACTCCGCTGTCTGTCTCGGCGCTCGTGCACGTTGTCAATACCGCGCTGCGGCGAACTCGGCGCAGCGCTGTCCTCCCACCCCGATATCGACAAGGTGATGTTCACCGGATCCATCGCGACGGGCCAGGCGATTATGCGGGCTGCCGCCGACGATCTCACCCGCCTGACGCTCGAGCTGGGCGGCAACGACCCGGGGCATCGTGCTGCCCGACGCTGACCCCGAGGCCATCTCCGAGGGCCTGTTCTGGGGAGCATTCATCAACACCGGGCAAACGTGCGCCGCCTTGAAGCGACTTTACGTTCACGAGGACATTTACGACGAGGTCTGCCACGCCCTCACAAACGTTGCGTCCGCGATGCGGATGGGCGTGGGCACCGAGGAGCCGAACGTCCTTGGTCCGCTGCAAAATAAGGCGCAGTTCGACGTCGTCGCCTCGCTCGTTTCAGCCGCCAAGGCCGCGGGCGGGCGTGTGCTGCTCGGCGGCAATCCCGACCCGGAGCAGGTCGTTTCTTCTACCCGACGACGCTCATCGCTGATCTCGATCACGACAACCCGCTCGTCCGTGAGGAGCAGTTCGGTCCCGCGCTCCCGATCGTCAAATACTCCAGCATCGACGAAGCCGTCTGCTACGCCAATGACCTGGACGTCGGCCTCGGCGCCTCCATCTGGACGAGCGATCCGGACAAAGGCAAAGAACTCGCACGCCGCATCCAAGTCGGAACGGTGTGGATTAACAAGCACGGCGCCATCGACCCGCGAGTACCTTTTGGCGGCGTGAAGCACTCCGGCTTCGGGCTGGAGTTCGGCATCGAGGGCCTAAAGGCCGTCGCTGCGCCGAAGGTCATCAGCTCCTAGGACTCCGAGTCTTCCGTCTCGTCCTCGGACTTGACGAGATCATCCTGCGGGCCGGTGATGCGAGAGGCCCGCTCGATCGCGCCCGGCTGCGCTAAGTGCTCGACCCAGCTCACATCGTCGGGATGCGTCATCAGGTCACGTGCCGATTCGACGATCCGGCGCCGCTCGTCGTCGATGATGCCCTGGACCTCGTCGTCGCTCGTACCTTCTTCCACGACGGCGAGCAGGCGCAGCAGCTGGGCGAGTACGAGCGGCTCTGCCGTCGCGTACCGCCGCACCGGTCCGACGATCTCCTGCAGGAAGTCGATCGTGCTGGGCGCGGGGGCGAATGCTCGCAGGATGCCGTCCTCGTCGGTCACCCACTCGTGGTTGAGGGGGTGCTCCGCGGCCATGCGAGCAACGGAGATCGCCTGGTTGACGGCGTGCACGGCCGTCGTCGGATCATTGGTTCCGGGGGAGAGTGCGCGCACCGCAATATCGGAGAGCTGATGCATGCCGAGGCGAATGTCGGCATCGGAGACGCGTTCGTGATCGATCTGGACGACGCCGCGCGGTAGCTCAGTGTCCTCATCGAGCTTGCCCTCCCGACCAAAAACCCACGCGACCGCCTGACCGGTGATGAGCGGATCCCCGGGCGAGACCGCGATGACGACGACGGCATCATGCTGTTGCGCCCAGTTCGCCGCGCGCTTCGTCGCGACGAGGCGGACGTGACCGGAATCCTGCGCCCGCACCGCGAGGGCGTCGTCGGGAATCTCGGGCACGTCATGCGGCTCGCTCCACTGCTTGCGGTGACGGGCATATAGCCGCTCGACGCGTTGGGACGCTGTTTCAATGATGGAGTCGACGCGCACCATAGCGACGACGCGCGAGACGTACCAGACGAACGTGCCGATCGCGATCAAGACGAGCAGCATCGCGACGGTGACACCGATCTGCGGGGGCCGTTCGCGCGATTCCGCCTCCACGGAGCGCAGCAGCAGGAGCGCGTAAACGAACACCGCGATGAACACCGCGAAGATACCTTTAACCGCGCGCGACTGGATGAAGTCGCGCAGCAGCTGACCGGAATATTGGCCGGAGGCCACCTGCAGCACGATGAGCGTCATCGAGATCGTCGTCGTGAGCACCGTGAGCATGGAGGAGGCGATGAAGCTCAGCATGTCCGCCGCAGCGGAGGTGTCCCCGGGCCACAGGTACCGGGCGAGCACATACTCGCTCGGGACGTAGACCCGCGCGAGGATCGTCGCGGCGATCGCGGCTGCCAATGCGCTCAAGAGCGGCACGAACCAGATGGTGTCGGAGATCAACTGCCGGAGCTTTTCTGAGGGGCGCATGCTCCATTGTCCCCACTAACCTGGTTTCATGACCACCACCCGCCCGCACTCCGCCGGTCGCTATGCACCCTCCCCCTCGGGCCGGCTCCACATCGGAAACCTGCGCACCGCGCTCATCGCCTATGGCCTCGCGGTGCGCTCAGGGCGCCGCTTCGTCATGCGAGTGGAGGACATCGATCGGGTCAAGGAGGGCGCAGCGGCCGACCAGCTCGCCGATCTCGCGGCGCTCGGGATCACGTGGCAGCACCCCGAGCTGTATCAATCGACGCGGGCCGAGGCCCACGAACAGGCGCTCGCCGAGCTCACGCAACGCTCGCTCACCTACGAATGCTACTGCTCACGAAAAGACATCCTTGCGGCGCCCACGGCCCCACACACCCCGCCCGGCTCCTACCCCGGCACGTGCCGCGATCTCAGCGAAACCGAGCGCGAGCGCGCCCGCGAACGCCTGGCTGCCGCCGGTCGTAGCCCCTCGATTCGGCTTCGCACCGATACGCGCAGCTTCACCGTCACCGAGCAAATCGTCGGAGTGAGCCCCACCGCTCCCGAGGAAGCCACCACGAGCTATACCGGCGTCGTCGACGATTTCGTCATGCGGCGCGGCGACGGCGTCCTCGCCTATAACCTCGTGGCCGTCCTCGACGACGCCTATCAGGGGGTGGACCAGGTATGCCGGGGCGACGATCTCTTAGCCTCCTCGCCCCGCCAGGCCTACCTTGCCGCAATTCTCGGCGTCACCGAACCGGTCTACGCGCACGTCCCCCTGGTGGTCAACGAGGAGGGTGCGCGCCTCGCCAAGCGCGATGGCGCCGTCACGCTGCCGGAGCTCGCGGCTGCCGGCTGGGAGGTCGCGGACGTGATCGAGTGGTGTGCGACGAGCCTGTCTCTGCCGCCAGTACGCACGGCGGAGGACTTCGTCGCCGAGTGCTCGCTGACCACCTTGCGAGCCGCTGGTGGCCCGCACGTTTTCATCGCACCCGCTCCCTGATCTGCGTAGCAAAGCGGCTCCACCTCCGCGCGAGGTGGGGCCGCTTTGTGCTAGTTAGCTAGCGTGCTTACTTGGCGAGGTGACGGCGCACCGCGAGGGCGGTTCCGCCGCCGCCAAGGCCGAGGGCCGCGGCAGCCAGCAGGCCGAGCGCCGGAACACCGGTGACCGGGAGCTCAGGCTCCGGGGTCGGCTTCGGCGGCTTGCCCGGGGTCGAGGGCTCCGGAGCGTGCGTCGGCTCGACGGTGGGCTTTTCCGTCGGCTCCTCAGTGGGCCTATCGGTCGGCTTCTCCGTCGGCTCCTCAGTGGGCTTATCGGTCGGCTTATCGGTCGGCTTCTCTGTCGGCTCCTCAGTGGGCTTATCGGTCGGCTTCTCCGTCGGCTGCTCGGTGGGAGTCTCGGTGGGCTCCTCACTCGGCTCACCGGTCGGGGCTACGCCGGTGCACAGGAAGGCGTGCGAAATGCGCTTGCCGCTGATCGGCGAGTACTTCTCACCGATGACCGGGTTCCAGAACTGGTCGTTCACCGTGGCAGACTTCAGCACGAGCAGCACCCACTCGCCACCCTGCTTGTTCTCTGGGACCCGAAGGTAATCTGACTCCTCCTCGAGCTTGATGCACTTGGCATCGTCGTAGCCCTTTTCAGCCAGAACGTTTTCCCAGTACCAGGCATGGTTCTGATCCGAGTCGTAACCGGGCTCCGCCATGGCAGGACCCGCCAACAGGCCAACACCCAAGGCAGCGGTGCCGACGGCCGCAAAAATGCGCTTCATAAGAGTCTTCCTCCCGAATAAACTAGGTCAGGCAGATTTAAACAGAGATTCTCCCTGCTTGCACAGGCTGTTCTCTTGATTCGGGATAGGAGTCTGGCTTTCTTACGCAAATGTATACGGCACGGAACACGCCGCGCCCAAACTCAAATATGTGCACTTGCCCGGAGACTATGTGCACCGACATCTGTCACTGAGTACCGCTGCCGGCGCACGTGAGCCTAAGTGCAAAATTCCACACCACGTTATGGAATACCCACGCAGGCTTCTGAAACTCCGTGGCGGCAATGGCCCAAAAAGTCAATCCCCGGGACCATGATTTTCCCATGATCCCGGGGATTTTTCGTGCGGTAGCGGTGGGATTTGATCCCAACACTCCACCGCTAGCCATCCGATTGAGCCTCTACCTACAGTTGCGGAGTTCTCATTGTCGAATCCAAGGCATACGGTCGCTCACGCCCTGGAGCTAACACCCCCGTGAGCAACATCGTGGGCTTCGCGGCCGCTAGTCGGTGACTGATAACTGAATCGACGGGTCGGAGACGACGAACCAGTCGGTACCGTCCGCCTCCCTGAAAAATTCGACGATCGCTAGCGGTGAGCCCGCCGTGCGGAAGGTCGTCGTGTACGTGACCGAGTGACCGCCGATGAGGTTACCGGAGCAATCCGCGAGCTTGCGATCCGACTCCGATTTCACGATCTCGGCCTGCACACCCTCCCGCGTCCGTCCGGAAAGGGAAAACCCTGCGACGCTATCGCACGTGAGGGGCTGCAGATCGCCGCCATTATTCTTCCACTCGGTCTCGACGATCCAGTCGGAGGCGGGCTCCCCATTGCTGAGGACAACAACGTGCTGGGCTTCGACGAACAGCTTCACGGTGACGTCGAGCCCGTCCGGGGTCGTGAACGATTCGCCGGGATTGCGCTGGACCACCTCTGAGGCCTCCACCGTGGCGGTCTGACTCGCCGGAGGTGAGCTCGATGGGGTCGGGGTGGAGGTACAGCCCACGATGAGGGCGGCCACGGCCATAAGCGCTGCAGCTCGTTTCATGGCTCCAGGGTACCTCTCACGCAGCCACGATGACCTAACCACAAGCGTCATCAACCACGAGATGACGCCAACCTCAACACGAGCACCGCCGCATACCCACCGGTGTTGAGTTCCGCGTCAGTAAACGACCGACGTAACCTGCATCTGGGCGGCGAATTGGTCAGCCTGCGCCTCGTTTGCCCCTACCTCTGCGGCATACGCATGACCTGTTGGGAATTAACGAGTGTTAGCCGAGTGCCCCTCGACAGACTTCCCTAATCCCATGGCGGCGAGGGTCCAAAAAACAATCCCCGGGACCATGTTTTCCCATGATCCCGGGGATTTTAAGTGCGGTAGCGGTGGGATTTGAACCCACGGTGGCTGTTAACCACACAGCATTTCGAGTGCTGCACCTTCGGCCGCTCGGACACGCTACCTTGCCGGATTATCTTAGCTGGCCGACGCCAGCCTAACAAAACCCAGGTCATGTGATCCCGAACGCGACGTCGCTGTGGGAGACTCGCGTCATGGCGGGCGGGAGCACTGGGGCGCGCAATGTGTGGGGCTTCGGCCTGGGGACCCTCGGTCGCGATATGCTCGCGGCGCTCGTCGCGATGTACCTCATGTTCTACCTGACGGAAGTGCTCGACATCTCCGCGAGGGCCGTGGTGGCGGTGACGGCAATCATGGTCGTGATGCGGATCTTTGATGCCGTGAACGACCCCGTCATGGGGATCATCGTCGATAACACCCGCTCGCGGTGGGGAAAGTTCAAGCCGTGGATCTCGATCGGGGCGCTGGCGTGGGCGGCTGCCTCAATCCTCATGTTCGCCGACTGGGGACTTGAGGGAACGACATTCCTGCTCGTCTTTACGGTCGTCTACCTGCTGTGGGAGATCGCCTACACCGTCAATGACATCTCCTACTACGGCATGCTGCCGAGCCTGTCGCGCGATAAGAAGCAGCGTGAGCGCATCGGGGTCGTCGCCCGAATTTGCGCGAACATTGGGCTCTTTTCCCTCGTCGTTGGGGTGTTGCCGCTGACCAAGGCGCTTGGGGAATGGACGGGTTCGGTGCAGCGGGGATGGTTCACGCTCGCCGTGATCCTTGCGGTCATCATGCTCGCCTTCCAGGCGATCACGCTCGTTGTGGCCAAGGAAGAAATCCGGATCGAGCAGCCGCCTACGACTCCGCTGCGGGAGTTGTTCTCCGTTATCGTTCGCAACGACCAGCTGCTGTGGGTCACCCTCGCGATGGTCATGTTCATGACGGGCTACCTGGTGACGACATCGCTCGGGATCTACTACTTCCGCTATGTCTATGGCGATGAGGACATGTATTCGATCTTCGCGGCGGTCCTTGGCATCACCCAGATCGTCGGGCTCGCAATCTTTCCGCTCATTGCTCGATTCCTTACCCGTCGTCAGATTCACCTCCTTGCGACAGCGCTGTGCATCGCGGGCTTCGCACTGTTCTTCGTCGCCGAATCCTCGATGGCGCTGATCGGAGTTGCGGGGGTCCTGCTGTTTTCCGGGCAGGCGTTCATTCAGCTCCTCATGTTGCTGTTCATCGCGGATTGCGTCGAGTACGGCGAATGGAAGCTCGGGCGGCGCAATGAGTCGATCACGGTCTCGCTGCAGCCGTTCATCTATAAGGGGTCGAACGCGCTCGCGAGCGGCATCGTTGGACTGACGCTCCTCGCCAGTGGGATCGCGTCGCTGTCCTCCGATGATGAGGCGGCATCGATATCTGCCGGCGGCGTGTTCGTCGTCAAGATCGCCATGATGCTGCTCCCGCTCGTTCTGACCGCGACGAGCTGGCTTATCTTGCGCGCCAAGTACCGCATCGATGAACCGACCTATGCCCGCATCGTTTCCGACCTGAAAGAGCGCGAATCATGACCGGCTCCATCACTCGCGACTCGAGGCTCAAAGACGTCTACGCTCACCCGCTAGGGCGCGACATCATCGACAAGGTGTTGCTGCAGCTGGGCCGCTCACGCACGTGGGTGACGAATCCGCTGGTCTCGGCGGTCTCGCTGAACCAGATCGACCGACTCCTTGGGCGCATCATCGGGCCCGGCTTCATCGATACGCTCATCACGCTGCTCAATACCGAGACCGCGACGCCTCCCGCTTCCCACACAGCTACCGAGATCCCCTGGTGGAAGGAAGCCGTCTTCTATCAGGTCTATCCGCGCAGCTTCCAAGACTCCGACGGTGATGGCATCGGGGATTTGCGGGGCATCATCTCGCGCCTAGATTACCTCGCGTGGCTGGGGGTCGATTGTTTGTGGCTTTCCCCCATCTTTGACTCCCCTAACGAGGACATGGGCTACGACGTGCGCGATTACCGCGCGATCATGGCCGAGATGGGCACGATGGCTGACATCGAGGCGCTCATCGAGGGCTGCCACGAGCGCGGCATGCGCATTATCTTGGACCTCGTCGTGAACCACACCTCCGATCAGCACGACTGGTTCCAGGCCGCCCTCGCCGACCCGGAGGGCCCCTACGGCGAGTATTACTTCCTGTGGCCCGGTAGCGCGCAGCCGCCGAATAACTGGGAATCGTTCTTTTCTGGCTCGGCCTGGCGATACCTTCCCGAAGCCGACCGGTGGGCATTGCACCTGTTTGCGCCCGGCCAGCTCGACTTGAACTGGGACAACCCCGCGGTTCGCGCAGAAATCGCCGACATCGTCCAGTTTTGGCGGGCCAAGGGAGTGGACGGCTTCCGCATGGACGTCACCAACTACATCTCGAAATCGCCGGGGCTGCCCGACGGCAACGAGTTCATCGGGCAGCTCATCGGGTTTCGCGGCATCGAGCACTATTTCTACGGCCCCAAGTTGCACGAGTACCTGGCCGAACTGCGTCGCAACGGGTTTACCTCACCCGATGGGCAGGTGGGTGTCATGATCGGGGAAACTCCCGGCATAGGCGTGGAGACCGGGCAGCTGCTGTCCGGGGCCGAGCGAGGCGCACTCGACCTCGTCTTCAATTTCGATGTGCTGGAGCCGCCGGGCAAGATCAGGTGGGACGACTACCGCTACGACCTCGCCTATCTCATCGAGTTCTACCGCGACTACCTCACGCGGATTTCGAGCAGCGACTGGATCGCGCTGTTCGTCGAGAATCACGACAACCCGCGCATGATCTCCAAGGTGCTGGGCAGCGCCGACCGGGATCCGTTGTTGCGGGATGCCGTCGGTATCGCGATCGCTACGATTCAGCTCACGCTGCCGGGCACGCCCTTCATCTTCCAGGGCCAGGAAACCGCGTCGGTCAACCAGCCGTTTTCCAACATCAGCGAGCTGCGCGACGTCGAATCACTCAACCGCTACGCCGAACTGCTCGCGGCGGGGATGAGCGAGGAGGCGGCATGGGCCCAGATCATGGCGGGCTCGCGCGACCACGCTCGCGTGCCGCTGGCCTGGGAGGTCGACGACGGTTTCACGACGGGCGCGGCGTGGCTTGCCGAAACGGTCGCGGGCCCGGGTTATTCGGTCGCCGAGCAGCGAGCAAACCCCGACTCGGTCCTCAACGCCTACCGGCGGCTCATCTCGCTACGCCGCGACCATCCGGCCCTCGCGACCGGCGAGGTGAGGTTCCTTGCCAGCGGTCAGCGCGGCTATGCCGCGTGGCTTCGAACCTCGCCCGACGGCACGGAGCGCTGGCTCGTCGAGGTCAATACGACCGGCAGGCGCATTGCGCGCCGAATACCCGAGGGCCCCTGCGAGATCGTGCTCGGTCCGCCGACGCGCGGCGCGACCATGGCACCGTACGAGGCCGTCGTTGCGCGGCTGCGGCCCCGCTAGCTTCGGCGCTCGTCGAAGAATTCGGCCATGAGCGCTCCGGCGGCGGCCGCTCGTACACCCGCGATAACCTCGCAGCGGTGGTTGGCTCGCGTATCTCGAACGACGTCGCGGATGGAGCCGCACGCACCAGTCTTGGGCTCCCACGCGCCAAAGATGACCCGGTCAACGCGGGCAAGAACCGCCGCGCCCGCACACATCGTGCACGGCTCGATCGTCACGACGAGCGTGCACCCGGCAAGGCGCCACTGCCCGCGCACCGCGGCGGCTTGACGCAGCGCCAGCACCTCGGCATGCGCGGTCGGATCGCCTGCGGCCTCCCGCTCGTTCTTGCCGCGGCCAATGACCTGTCCGGCCTCGTCGATGACGACGGCGCCGATCGGGATATCGCCCGCCAGCCCGGCCTGCCGGGCAAGGGCGAGCGCCTCGTCCATCGCGTCGCCAAAGCGCATCTCGGCCCACGGTTGGGTCCGTGCGTCATCACCGCTACTCACGCAACCACGGTACCGTTAAGACATGCGCTTGCACGTTGCTGACCACCCGCTCATTGCCCACAAATTAACGGTTCTTCGCAAGAAGGACACGCCCTCTGCGACGTTCCGGCTACTCGTCGACGAACTCGTCACGCTGCTCGCCTACGAGGCCACCCGCGATGTCGCCACCGAACCCATCGAGATCGAGACCCCGGTCGCCCGCACCAAGGGCACTCACCTCTCCCTGCCCAAACCCGTCGTCGTTCCCATCCTGCGCGCCGGACTCGGCATGCTCGACGGCATGACCCGGATGCTCCCCACCGCCGAAGTCGGCTTCCTTGGGATGAAACGTGATGAGGAAACCCTCCTCGTCGACACCTACGCCAACCGGTTGCCCGAGGATCTGTCCGGCCGCCAGGTTTACCTGCTGGATCCGATGCTCGCGACGGGTCACACGCTCATTGACGCGATCGAGTTCATGCTGGAGCGCGGCGCCCGCGACGTCACCTGCGTGTGTCTGCTTGCCGCCCCCGAAGGCCTGAAGAACCTCGAAAAGGCCGTCGGCGACCGCGCTGAGGTCACGATCGTCACCGCTTCGGTCGATGAGAAGCTGAACGAGCAGGCCTACATCGTTCCGGGCCTCGGCGATGCGGGCGACCGCCTCTACGGCATCGTCGACTAAGGATGAGAAACGAAGAACGTGAGATGATGGACCGTCGCGCTACCGCCCTCGTGATCGCTACCCTCATGCTCGCTGCATGCGGAAAAGCCGAGCAAAGCGCCCCCTCCAATTCGGCCCCGGCGCAGTCAGCCTCGCCACAGGCAACCGACACCGCCACGCCGAACCCCACTGAGGCCGCGCCCTTTACGGTCGACGGAGCAGCCATAGGAAACATCACCGACGGGTGCATAGACCATGACAGCGGCCCTCTCATCACGACGAGCGGTGACAAAGACGGCGAACCCCATAACCTTAGGGTGCAGATCGCCGGCGACTCGCTCGTCGAAATCTCGCTCGCAACCTCAGCCGATTCTAACTTCGGCTGGGGCACCCATTACTTCGGCGCCGATCCGCAGGTCAGTGTCGCGAACAATGTCTGGACCATCGACGCCGAGCTCGCGAACTACGACGGACATCTCGCGACAATCCATGCGGTGGTTGACTGCTCCGGTGGCGCGGGCGAAACCTCAGGTGATCTCTACACCCCGGTTGCCGATGCCACCTATGCCCCGGAAACTCTCAAACGCACCCAGCAGGTCAGCCTTGAGTCCGAGCTCGCTGCCACAACTCCCTCGATCACCGTCAATGGCGAGTCTGGCCACAACGTCAAGGCACGCAAATGCGAGGAACTCGAGACCGGTTCAACCGAAGTCGGCGTCGACTTCGAATTGAACGGTACGCCAATGTACCTGACATGGGCCTTTGTGAATCCCACCATCCCAAAGATTGCCGAATTTGAGCCGGGACCCGGTCGCCCCGCGCTGTTCTGGAGCGGCGGCGCCACCGCTTACCCGAAATCCGGGAGCGACAAGAACACCTACGTTCTCAAGGGGATCCTTTATGACGACGACCACCCTGAGAACCGCGCCGACATCGTCGTCACCACCGTCTGCGAATAAGCTGCACACAGCCGTGTGTGCCCCGGGTTTATTCCCCGGGGCACACACGGCAGTTGCGACTAGTTCTTCGAGGAAATAACCTCGCCGTTGGGCCAGGTCTTCTTGATGAAGTCGGCGACCTCGTCACCATGCAGGATCTCGTCGAGCTTCTTCAGCGCATCGAGCTTTTCGCCCTCCTCGTTCGAGCGGTATGCCACGAGGTTGGCGTAGGGGTTGCCGTCAACGGATTCTAGAACGATCGCATCATCGGAGGGCTTCAGGCCACCTTCCAGCGCGAAGTTGCCGTTGATGATGGCGATGTCGACATCCGGCAGGACGCGCGGCAGTGCCGGCGCCTCGGTCTCGACGAACTCGAGCTTCTTGGGGTTGGCCTCGGCGTTGCCGTCGTAGTCGACGATCGAGACGTCGTCCTTGTCGATCTTCTGCAGCGCGCCTTCCTTCACGAGCAGGTCGAGCGCTCGCGCCTGGTTCGAGGGGTCGTTGGAGATGCCGACCTTGGCGCCATCGGCGAGCTCCGAGATGTTCTTGATCTTCTCGGAGTAGATGCCGTAAGGCTCGATGTGGACGCCCTCGAAGTGCGAGAATTCGTAACCCTTGTCGGCGATCTCGGCCTCGAGGTAGGGCAGGTGCTGGAAGTAGTTGGCGTCGAGGTCACCCTCAGACAGCGCAACGTTCGGCTGGACGTAGTCGGTGTATTCGACGATCTCCAGGTCGAGTCCGGCCTTTTCCGCCAGACCCTCATTCTTGACGAAGTTGAGGATCTCGGCGTGCGGCACCGGGGAGGCTCCGACGATCAGCTTGACGGGAGCGCCGCCCTCAGTAGCCGAGGCCTCCCCTGCTGCCGGAGTCGTGGGGGAATCGGTAGAACCGTTACCGCCGCAGGCGGCGAGGGTGAGGGCGGTCGCCGCGGTGATGGCGGCAATCGAGAGGCGGGTGGTACGTGAGCGAGACATGGAATGTCCTTTCGGGTAGCTCAAATGGAGGTTCATGAGGTTGGGGTTGTGAGGGTGCTGGCCTGAAGCTGTTCGCTCCGGTTGGCGGGTGCCTAGCGGTGGTCCACCAACCGGCTCAACATGTCGCCCATCATCTGCACGAGCTGGACGATGAGAACGATGATGACGACGGTCGCGATCATCGTGTCGGTCTGGTAGCGCTGGTAGCCGTAGTTGTAGGCAAGGGTGCCAAGCCCGCCGCCGCCGAGGACGCCCGCGATCGCGGAGTAGCCGACGATCGTGATGATGAGGACCGTAATGCCCTGGACGATTCCGGGCAGGGCTTCTCGTACCTGCACACCGAACATCACCTGGCGGCCGGTGGCGCCCATCATCGTGGCCGCCTCGACCTTGCCCGGATCGACGGCAAGGACGCTCGTTTCGACGAGGCGCGCGAAGAACGGGATTGCCGCGACCGCAAGGGGCAGCACGGCTGACGTCCACCCGATCGCCGAGCCCATGACAAAGCGCGTGAAGGGGATGAGCGCAATCATCAGGATGATGAAGGGAATCGAACGCCCGACGTTGACGATCGCCCCGAGGACCGAGTTGACGGTCCGGTTGGCAAGGACGCCACGCTTGGAGGTGGCGACGAGCAGCAGGCCGAGCGGCAACCCGAGCAGGACCGTGATGAGTGAGCTGAGGCCCGTCATGTAGAGGGTCTCCAGCGTCGCGGGCCACAGCCGGCGCGAGATCGCGGGGTTATCGAACCAGGTCGGCTTGTCCGTAGCGAGCAGCCGAGTGGCGATATCGGCGAGGGCCGGGGTGTGGCTGGCGCTGACGGCAGCGGCGTATCCAAGAATGCTCACAGCTCGACCTCCACTCCGTTCTCGCGGCGGATCTGCACCGCATGGCCTTCGCGCCACAGCGCGTCGCGCGCCTCACCGGCGACGTCGGGCGGGACGGATACCGCGAGGCGTCCCACCTGCGCGGAGCCGATGGTCTCGAAGGTTCCGGCCGCGATATCGCCGCCGAGATTCGCAACGGCCGAGAGCACGCGCGCGCCCGTAGGCTCGCCAGGGTGGGAGGTGAACATGACGTCCAAGATGGTGTAGCCATCGAGGTAGCCGTCGTCGGGGATCGACGGCGGCGGTACCAGGGCGCGTGCCAGTCGGCTCGTCTTATCGGAGATGATCTCCTCGAGCGTGCCGGTTTCCGCGACCTCGCCGGCGCTCAGCAGCGTCACCGAGTCGCAGATCTCGCGCACGACGCTCATCTCGTGGGTGACGATGACGATCGTGACGCCGAGCTGATCGCACACCTCGCGCAACAACTGCAGGATCGAAGTCGTCGTCTCGGTATCGAGCGCGGAGGTCGGCTCATCGGCCAGGAGCACCGGCGGGCGGGTCGCAAGGGCTCGCGCAATGCCGACGCGCTGCTTCTGCCCGCCCGAGAGCTGGGAGGGATAGGAATCTCCCCTGCCGGTCAGGCCGACGATCTCCAGGAGTTCGGCTACGCGCTTAGCAATATCGCCCTTCGGAGTGCGCATGATTTGAAGCGGGTAGGCGATGTTCTTCGCGGCGGTGCGCTGGTCGAACAGGTTGACGTGCTGGAAGACCATTCCGATACGGCGGCGCAGCGCGCGCCGGGAGCGGGCGTGGGCGGCGGATACTTCAACATCGTCGACGACGACGCGGCCCGAAGTGGGGGTGACGAGCCCGGTCAGGCAGCCGACGAGCGTCGACTTTCCCGCGCCAGAAGGACCTACGATGCCGTGAATGGTGCCGCGTGCGACGCTCAACGTCACGTCGTGCAGGGCTGTCACGGAGCCGTAGGTCTTACCAACTGACTCGAGGGTTATCACCGGGTGTGCCTCCATCGGTCCCGGCGGTAGCACCCTCGCCCGTAATGGGGGGTTGCTGCAGCGTCATCGAGCCGGGTCTCTCAGCTGCTCTGGATGGTTCCGACGCTAGCTTAAACGAAACTTCGCGCTGCGTGCGACCATGGTGTGAGAATTGAGTCATGAATCTCAGCGAGCTACCCCGCGTCCCCGACATTCTCGACGGCTATATTTCGCGACAATTTCGCGTAACAGAAGCCCCCTCGATGCCGCGTGCGACGACGGCCACGCTGGTCCACCATGCGGAACTCCTGCCTGATGCGCAGCGAGCGATTCTCTACCTGCCGGGCTATTCCGACTATTTCTTCCAAACCGAGCACGCGACGGCGTGGCGCGAGCGCGGGTTTGAATTCTTCGCACTCGACATGCGAGCCCAGGGCCGCAACCTCCTGCCCGACCCGCAAAGCGGGGAGGTTCCACTGCCGGAATACCTGCCCGACCTGCGCATCCGGCACGAAGACATCGCGCTCGCGATGCGCGCGCTACGCGAGCGCTACGACCAGATCGCGATCCTCGGCCACTCCACGGGCGGCTTGCAGGCCGTCATGTACGCCTACCTCTCCTCCCCCGCCGCGCACCCCACGCGCTCGCGCGGGCTGCCGGATCGCACGCGCCACCCGCTCGCGCCCGACGCGTTGATCCTCAATTCGCCATGGTTCGGCCTCAACGCCAATCCCCTCACGCGCCTCGCCGCGCCGCTCGGCGTCGCTGCCCTCGCTCGCATTGCGCCGACCCAGCAGGTAGCGACCCTCGACCCGGCATACACGCATGACCTCATCGAGTATGACTCCGGGCGCTGGGGCATCGACCCGATGCTGAAACCGATCGACGGCTTCCCCATGCGGGCGGCGACGCTCGCCTCGGTGTGCTCCGCCCAGCGCCGCCTCGCGCGTGGTCTTCACCTCGATATCGCGACCCTCATTTGCCACTCCGCACGCTCGGGCAATAACTCCCACCCCACCGCCGACGAAGTGGCGACAAGCGACGTCGTGCTCGACGTTGCGGACATGACCGGTCGCGCGATGTGCGTAGGCGTGAACGCCCAGACATACGCCATCGAGGACGGGAAGCACGATCTCGCGCTCTCGGGGCCCGCGGCGCGCGAGACCTACCTGCGGCGCATCACCGACTTCGCCGATCTGACGCTCTTTAGGGCGTGAGCATCCCGGCCGCGATGAGCTCCGCGGCGACGTCCTCGATGAAATCTTCGATCGCTTGCCGCCCCGCGACGGGACCGCCCGCGAGATAGGAATCCGTGCCGAGGAGCATCGCGCTAGGCGTCGCAAGGCGCATTGCCCGCGCCGTCCTGCCTGCCGGATCGCGCACGACGGTCACGGCGGCGCCCGCGCGCTCGGCGGCCGCGTCATCGTCGTCAGCGACGAGCGCGACGACCTCGACGACGTCATCGAGCCGTTCGCGGTAGTGCGCGAGGCGATCGGTGACCTCCTCGCACGCGTGGCATGCCGAGGTTATGTTCACGAGGACGACGGCGTGCTCGGTCGCGAGGTAGGGTAGCGCGACGATCTCGCCGTCGGCACGTTGCACATCGAGCACGGGAACGGCCGAGCGCACATAGTCGTTGCGGCGCGCCTGAAGCTCGGCTTCGGCCTGCCGATAGGCCTCCTGCACGCCCTCATCGCGCGCGCCGGAGCGCTCGCCGGCCAGGTAGCCCCACGCCGCCAGCAGCCCGGCCGCGGCGACGGCGACGCTCGCCGCAAAGCCCACCGGGTGCGCCGCGGCGTAATCCCACGGCCCGACGCGCATCAGGTGCGCGGCAAGCGCCAGGCCCGCGAGCGCCAACAGTCCGAGGTTGCGAGCCACGGTCGCGTACGACATGGGAGCCGAGGACTCGCCAAAGCAGTGGCAGGGCGTGCCGCGTCCCGAGGCGACGGCCGCGGTCACGAGCAGCGTGAAGATGATCAGCAGGGCGAGCAGGCCCGCGGCCGCAGCGACGCCGAAGGCTGCGGGCAGCAGCAACGCGATCGCAAGGCCGAGCTCCACGATCGGCAGGGCGCGCACCGCCCACGGCTTCGCGAGCGCGCGCGGCACGCCGAGCCGCCGCCACGTCGCGATATCGCGCCCGATGCCGGGCGAATGACGCAGCTTGCCAACGCCGCTGCCAATGAAGGCAGCGGCGAGAAGAATCGTTGCAACAGTGAGGGCCACGCTTGCAGATTACAAGATCTGCGTGAGCATCTCGCGCGCCGTTTGCCGCACATCGCGTCCCTCGGACAGCGCCGAGACGGCCGAGCCATCGACGACGGCGACGATGAGCTGAGGCGAGACGTCGATCCCGACGTGGCACAGCACCCGCGCGATGGCGTCATCGAGCTGCTCACGCCCGGCCGCATAGGCGGTTGCCACCGGTGCGGTGCGGGCGGCCTCCAGCAGCTGGAGGTAGTGGTTTTCGAGGCTGTCGGTCGGCGGCAGGCAGGCGCGCAGGATGAGCGAAATTGCCTCGTCCTTCGTCTCGGGCGCCGCAGATTTCTCGATGTCCTCGGCCACCTTTTCGGCGCGCCGAGCCCACATCCGGATGTTGACCTTGCCCGCCTCGGTGAGGAGCTCATCGAGGCCGGAGAAGTAGTACGTCGTCGCCGAAAGCGAGCACCCCACTCTTCGTGCGACGGCGCGGTGGGAGACGGCGACGGGCCCCTCCTCGCGGATAATTGCCGCCGCCGCTTCCACGAGCGCCATCCGTCGCAGTTCGCCGCGGGCGCGCCGCGCAACCGGGGTCGATGGGGTCTCAGTCATTGTCTTCGTCTCAGCTCGTCGTTGAAAGTATCTGTTTTTGAGCCTACTCAGTGCGCAGCGGTTCGTGCGACCGCTCCTTGGCAGCAATCATTCCCGCGAGCGCCATCACCGCGACGGCCACGAGGTACCAGGCCGGAGCGAGCGTTGATCCCGTGGCTTTAACGAGCCAGGTCGCGACGAATGGCGCCGAGCCGCCGAAGATCGCATTGGCCAGATTGAAGCTCAGCGCAAAGCCCGTGTAACGCACCTTGGTGGGGAATGTTTCGGACAGGAACGTGGCCAGCGTGCCATCATTCGTCGTGAGCATGACGCAGAACACAATTTCAATGACGACGACGAGCATGAACGTCGCACCATCGAGGAAGTGGAACAGCGGCACGGTGAACACGATGAATGCCACGCACGCGGTGATGAGCATGAGGCGGCGCCCAAACAGGTCGGACAGGTGCCCCATCCCGAAGATGAGCAGGACGTAGACGGTGAGCGTGATCGACTCGGCGATGAACGTCTGCTGCTTGTCAAAGCCGAGCACCTCGGTGAGGTAGGTCGGCATATAGGTGAGCACAAGATAGAAGGCGACGGCGTTCAGCGAGGCGACGGCGAACGCGATGATGAGCTCACGCAGGTGGTGCTTAAAGACGTAGGTGAACGGCACCGGCTTTTCGCCTCCGGCGCTCGTCGCCTTTTCCGCCATTTCGCGGTAAACCGGGGAGTCTTCCAGGTGTTCGAGAATATAGCGCCCGACGAGGCCCAGCGGGCCGGCGATGAGGAACGGGATCCGCCACCCCCAGCTATGCAGCGCGTCGGTTGACATGACGGCATGCAGCAGCGCGACGGTGAGCGAGCCGACGAGCAGACCCGTCGCGGTGGAAGCGGGCACGAGCGAGGTGTACATGCCGCGCTTGTTCTGCGGCGCATACTCGGAAAGGAAGGTCGCCGCGCCGGCGTATTCGCCCGAGGCACTAAAGCCCTGCGCCATGCGGAACAGGAGCAGCAAAATCGGCGCGACCCACCCGATAGCCGCAAACGGCGGGATGAGCCCGATGCAAAACGTTGCCCCCGTCATGAGCAAGATCGCGCGCGAGAGCGCCCACTTGCGGCCATACTTATCGCCCCACATGCCCCACATCGCCGCCCCAATGGGTCGCAGCAAGAAGGACAGCGCGAAGATCGCGAACGTCGACATGAGGTTCGTCAACCGGTTCTCCCCCGCCGGGAAGAACACCTCGGAAATCACGACCGCTAGGTAGGTGTAGGTGGCGTAATCAAACCACTCCACAAAGTTCCCGACGAATGCCGCGAGCGCGGCCTTGCGTAGCGTCTCGTGCTGAGCTTTCGCGTCAATATCCGGTGCTACCTCGTCCATGGGATGTCCCCTCTCTTGGCGAACCACCCACTCGCGAGCGGGTCGCAACGCTGCGACGGCGCGAAGCGAGGTTCACTCACACCGCCCATGCTAGCCGGATGGGGTGTGGCTAGTATGCCGTTAACCGTCGGCGGTGAGCCCATCCGATTTTCTCACCGCCGACGGAGTTTGAGCAGCCCCTTAAACCGGTGTTCCTGCCGGTCGAGCCGCGCGCTCACCGCGCCGCTTGCGCGCCTTGGAAAGCTCGCCGAAGACGGGTCCCATTCCGCCGACAATGATCAGCAAGCCTCCAATGGTTCCAATCAAGGTCAGCGATTCTTTCCAGATCAGTGCCCCGAGGATCAATGCCACGACGCACTCCCAGTACGCGATGGTCGACAGCTCCACCGCCAACAGGTGCTTGCCTGCCACAACGAGGAGCCCGATAGCGAACAGGCCACACACGACGAACAGCACGAGCGCCCACAGCCAGTTGGTTCCGGTCATCACCGCAAACGGGTTGGTGTCATCGAGCGTGGTCATCCGGAAAATCATGACGATGATGGCTCCGATGGCGCCGAAGATAAAGTTCCAAAAACCGCGCACTTCGGAGTCGATATCTCCACGATAGCGGTAGAAGAAGAGGGCGAGCCCGTAAAAGACGCCGGAGCCGAGACCAAAGATGTCTCCGATGACCTTGTTGGGGAAGTTCGGATCGGCACCCAGCTGCAGCCCAATGTGCAGCCCTTCGCCGGTGGTGTAGTTAATGATCCCGATCGTCATCAACATGCCGAGGAAAACGAGGAGGAGGAATCCCGCATTACGCAGCGAGATCTTTTCCTTCAGGAAAATCCAGGCCAAAATCGCAGAAAAGAGCGGCCCGGTGTAAATCAGGAAGACCGCGTTCGCGATGGAGGTCATGAGCGTCGAGGACACATACAGCGCCAGCGACGCGCCAATGGCAAGTCCACCCGCCACCACCGTGAACGATAGCTTCGTCGTCTTCAGCTTTTGGAACTTCTTGACGGCCAGGATGATCAACAGCATGCCGATAGCGCCCGTCGTCATACGACCAAAGGCGAGGAAATCCCCGATGATGTAGCGATTGCCCTCGGGGTCAAGGGGCGTGGCGAGTCGACCGAGCGTGCCCACGAGTCCCATGCCCGTAGCAGACAACAGCATCGCTGCGAAGCCGAGCTTCTTATTCATGATTTGCGTCGGGAGGACTGAACCATCGGGCGCAATCGCGGTGTTGTTATTCATGTTGTTCCTTTAATGGAAAGCAGCAGTGCTCGCTCTCCAATGAGCGGGGCACGGCAGAAAAATCGAGTGAGATGACCGTCCTGGCCCATACGGTCATCAAGGGGGCAAATGAGAATGCGAGGGAAAATCCGGCCAAACACTCCGCTGTGCGGCCTTTTCAGCGGTGAGGTGGAATCCGACGGTGGTGGCGCAGGCGAGGCCTACGCCACCACCAGGGGAAGGATGCTAGCCGTCACGCGGCTAGCGGGTGCGAACTAGACGAGGGTCGGGTCCTCAACCTGGTTCGGGAAGTAATCCTCGCAACCACCTTCGCGGTAGACGTCGGCGGTCGCGCAGTGCAGGGCACCGCCGAAGGCGTAGGCGTCGCGGAAGGGCACGGGGATCGGGTTCATGCCGAGCTTGTCCATCTGCTCGAGCTGGTTGTACTCCGAAGCCTCAACGATCACGTTCTTGTGGTCGAGGACGAGGCAGTTCATCGACAGCCAGACCGAGGAGTAGCACAGCGGCGGCGGGGTCTCGTGAGCCGGCATCGCGGCGTCGACGATCTCCCAGTCGTTGGCCTCGAAGATCTTGCGCTGCTCTTCGGGCAGACGACGGTGCGGGTTGTTGATGATCAGGCCCGGGCGCAGCGGCACGAAGGTCGCGTCGATGTGGATCGGGTAGGGATCGCCAGGGAAGTTCACGGCGTGGATCCGCAGATCCGGGTACTTGCGCTTGAACCACTCCATGGCCTTACGGTTCGTGGTCAGGCCATGCTGGATGAAGAGGTCCTTGCCGAGGCGCAGCACGTCGGCGGCGTCGAACAGAATTTCTTCTTCAGTGGTCACGAAGTCCTTGTTGGCGGTGCGCTCGAGACGCTCCTCCAGCGAGATCTTCTCATCGTAGTAGTTGTGCTTGTAGGACTTGTCCGTCAGGCGCGGGCGCGGTGCCTGCGACCACAGGAACTCCGGGTCCTCGTTGAAGTACTGGCTGAGCAGCGGCCAGTAGGCCAGGTACTCCCAGTAGCGGCAACGGAAAGACATGGGAGCAGCAATAATCTCCGAACCAATGGTGAGCAGCACGTCACGGGGCGGCATGCAGGTCATCATCGAGTCAGTACGGAAATCAGGGGTAATAACAGGCTGGTTCCACTGCAGCGGCGTGGGGCGGTCAACCTTGACACCGTGCTCTTCAAGAACCTTTGCGAGGTTGTCGAGCTGAGCATTAGCCTTCTCAACGGTCTCAAGAGGACGGGGTCCCCACATGCCGCGCATTTCCGAGTCCACCGGCACCTTCTCCGAGGTGGCAGGCTCTTCATTCGGGATGACCGAGTTATCCGCACGACCAACAATCACGTGCTTGAGCGGGTCAAAGTCGTTCCATGAATTGACGATCTTCGCCATGGTGTAACTCCTTCTTTCTCTGGCGCGCTACGTTACGCACCAGGCTGGGTGACGCACGAGGATCATGCGTCGGCTTGGTTCCATTCCCCAGGTGGGGGTCGGAGGTTTGAGGAGGTGGGCGGAAGTGGTTGCTCCCTTCCGCCCACCGCGGATTAGGCTTCGCGCGGGTAGGTACCGTCGCGGGTGATGATCGTGCCGGCTTCGCCAGCGATGATCTTTTGGGCGTCAGCTAGGCGGCCGATGGCAGCGACGCCGCCGGTGGCTTCGACGAACTGGATGGCTGCTTCAACCTTCGGCCCCATGGAACCAGCAGCAAACCCTTGCTCGCGCAGTTCATCTGGAGTCGCGCGGTTGATCTCCCGCTGTTCGGGGGTGCCCCAGTTTTCCATGACGGCGGGAACGTCGGTCAGGACAATGAACATGTCCGCCCCGAGTTCCTCCGAGAGCACCGCACCGGAACGGTCCTTATCGATCACGGCCTCAACGCCGACGAGCTTGCCGGACTCATCCTGCTTCACCGGGATACCGCCACCACCGGAGCAGATGACCGTGGTGCCCGCGCCCACAAGTTCCTTGATCGTCTTGATCTCAACGATCGACTTGGGGATCGGGGAGCCCACCACGCGGCGGAAGTAGGGCCCATCGGCCTTCATCACCCAGCCACGCTCGGCCTCGAATTCCTTGGCCTGCTCTTCGGTGTAGACCTCGCCGACGAACTTCGTTGGGTTGTCGAAGGCGGGATCATCGGCGTCGACGAGGGTCTGGTTGATCGTGCAGACGACCTCGCGGTCTGGCAGCGCGTTCTTCAGCGCGTGCTGCAGCCAGTACCCGATCATGCCCTGCGTCATCGCGCCGAGCGTGTCGAAGGGGTAAGGCTCGGAGAGCTTGGGATCGTTTGCCGACTGCAATGCGATGACGCCGACCTGCGGGCCATTGCCGTGAGTAATCACGAGTTCATGTTCCTCGGCAACGGGTGCAAGGGCATCGACGGCGGTGTTGACGTTATCGATCTGGATGCGGGCGTCAGGTTTCTGGCCCCGCTCCAGCATGGCGTTTCCGCCGAGTGCTACGACAATGCGCATCTGGCTACTCCCCAAGGGTTGCGACCATAACGGCCTTGATGGTGTGCATGCGGTTTTCGGCCTGATCGAAGACGACCGACTGCGGTCCCTCGAAGACCTCATCAGAGACCTCCATGGACTCCAGTCCGGTCTTCTGGTAAATGTCTTCGCCGACGACGGTGTTGCGGTCGTGGAAGGCGGGCAGGCAGTGCAGGAACTTGGCGTTCGGGTTGCCCGTGGCATCCATGAGCTTCTGGTTGACCTGGTAGTCCTTCAGCAGCGCGATGCGCTCGTCCCAAACCTCCTTGGGCTCGCCCATGGAGACCCACACGTCGGCGTAGAGGAAGTCGCAGCCCTTCACGCCCTCGAGCGGGTCGTCGGTGTGGGTGACCTTGCCGCCGGTCTTCTCGGCGATTTCGTTCGCCTTGTCGATCCACTTCTGCTCGTTCCACAGCTCCTTCGGACCGACGATGCGCACGTCCATGCCGAGCATGACGCCCGCGATCATCAGGGAGTTGGAGATGTTGTTGCGGCCATCGCCGAGGTAGGCGAAGGAGATCTCGTTGTAGGGCTTGCCCGAGTGTTCCTTCATCGTCAGCTGGTCACACAGCATCTGGGTCGGGTGCCAGTCATCGGTCAGGCCGTTCCACACCGGGACGCCGGACAGTTCGGCCAGCGTCTCGACGTGGGACTGTTCCTTGCCGCGGAATTCGATGCCGTCGTAGTAGCGGCCGAGCACTCGAGCGGTGTCTGCCACCGACTCCTTGTGGCCCATCTGCGAGGAGACCGGATCCAGGTAGGTAATGTGCGCGCCCTGATCGTAGGCGGCCACTTCAAAGGAGCACCGGGTCCGCGTGGAGGTCTTTTCGAAGATGAGCGCGATGTTCTTGTCCTTGAGGTGCTTTTCCTCTCGGCCTTCCTTCTTGGCGGCCTTGAGCTCTTCGGCGAGCTCCAGGAGCGACAGCCACTCTTCGGGGGTGAAATCCAGTTCCTTCAGGAAGTGACGGCCGTGCAGTGCGTGCTTCATAGTGTGTTCTTTCTCTGGGTAGGGCTGTGGTGGTTAGATTCCGTCGCGTTCGATCGGGCAGCTCATGCAACGCGGTCCTCCGCGACCGCGGCCGAGTTCAGACCCGGGAACTTCGATAACCTCGATACCCTGCTTGCGCAGGTAGGTGTTCGAAGCGACGTTGCGCTCATAGCCGACGACGACGCCGGGCTTGACCGCGAGTAGGTTGCATCCGTCGTCCCACTGCTCGCGCTCTGCCTGCAAGGAATCCTGCGGCGTGGTCAGCACGCGGATTTCGGGCAGATCGAGAGCGTCAGCGATGACGTCGAACATGGCGTCGGGAGAGTTGTAGGTGACGTCGAGCTTGCCAGAGGATTCCCCGGGGCGAATGGTGTTCGACGCCAGCATGCCGAGGTTGCCGTACGCGGTGAACGATTCCTCATCAACCATCGTCATGACGGTATCGAGGTGCATCATCGCGCGTTCGCTCGGCATATGAAGTGCCACGATGCGCTCTGCACGTCCGGCATCAAAGAGTTGCCGGGCGAGCCGTTCAACACCCTGGGGCGTGGTGCGTTCCGACATTCCGACAAGGACGGAGCCCTTGCCGATCACGAGGACGTCGCCGCCCTCGATCGCTGCCGGCCCTTCCTGGGTCGCGGTTGACCAGTTGTTGAATTCCTTATCGGCGAACTTCGGATGCCACCGGTAGATGGCTTCGTAATTGATGGTTTCGCGTTGCCGCGCATCCATCCTCATCGAGTTCACCGACACCCCGTCATAGACCCAGCACGACGTGTCCCGGGTGAAGAGGTGGTTAGGCAACGGCGTCAGGGCGAAATCATCGGGCCCGAGCATGTCGAAGACGACCGATTGGGGATCGCCGACTTCCTTAAACAGCTCCTGCTTCGTCATGCCCCCAACGAGGACCGCCGCAAGTTTGTCCGATTCCAACCGGTCTGCGTAGTTTCGCAGCGCATCCGTGGCGGACAGCCCATAGCGGCGTTCGTCGAAAACATGATCAAGAATGTGGGCCCGTGCGTCCGGGATGTCCAGCGTCTCCGAAAGCAGATCTTGGAAGTACAGAACTTCACAACCCTGCTCTCGAAGTGCTTCGGCGAACAGGTCGTGCTCTCGTTGGGCTTCTTTCAGCCACACGATGTCGTCGAAAAGAAGTTGATCTTTATTCGACGGGGTAAGACGAGCAAGTTCCTGACCGGGGCGATGAATGATTACCTGATGAAGTTGTCCAACTTCGGAATCAACGTGGTACGTCATTGTTCCTACGCTCTCTCGTGGATCTCACGTGGTCGGTACGTGTTCAGTCTCTCCTTTCTGGTACGACCGTACTAGGGACGTTGGTCCCAGACCATTTCAATTCCGCAGAATTCTGCGGAAAACTTCCGGTACGACCGTGCTAGCTTCTACGGAGAAAGCCATTGATCGTTACCATTCTGTCACCCGCAAGTGTGTCACAGCGACGCCGACAAGGCACGAGAATCTCCCTGAGAAAACCCTGAAAATCCCGCACCTTGGGATATCCACGGCAGGGATATGGAGTGGCCACTAAATTCACGCCACACCACCTGATCGGATCAAGGATTCCCGTAGTTGCTAGTTCGGGAATAGTAATGCGGTGAGGTACGAGCCGGTCTACGGAGTCGTGGCGACCAGCAGCCACTGCCACCGCGCCGCAGGAGTGGATTCCGACGTCAGTAGGCCTGGCTCGGTCGGCGAGAAGAGCGACTCGCGCTGATCAGCGCTGTTCACGAACTCGGTGCGGCGCTCGCGCACATCGCTCAGCCCCGTGGAGATGACCTCCGGGATGTCGTAGCTGTGCCCCTGGTCGGGAATCTCGATCCACTGGGTGGCAGTGAATCCCGCCTCCTGGTAGCTCGTGCGACCACTGTCGGCCGCCTGCTTGGCCGACCAGGTGTCTTCGTTTGGCTCGAGGGTCCCATCATCGGAGCCAATGAACCAGTACAGCGGCATGGTCGCGATCCGCACATCGTCGACGGCTTCGACGCCGCGCATCGCCTCGCCGCCGCCCATCACGATCGCTCCGCCACCGGCGAACCACCCACGATCGTGAGCCATGAGCTCACTCATCACGAGCTCGGCTCCCCCGGAGAATCCGGTCAGCCAGATGCGGGTCTCATCGACGTCATATGAGGCAAGGACATGCTTGACGAGTTCGCGCGCATACTCGCCTTTATCGGGCACGTTCCACCAGTTGAGGAAATCCTCGTCCTCAATTCCTTCGGGCGTGTGCGGAGCGACGAGCACGAGATTGTGTTCTGCTGCAACGTCCCGCAGGCGCTCCATCGTCTCGTCATCCCCGTAGTTCGCCGTCTCGTCAGACGCGGTATCGCCATCGAAGAAGAACAGCACTCCCGGCCGATCGGTTGCGAGATCCTCACCGACGTAGAGATCGTAGACGTCGGAGTAGCCCGCTTCGCTGAAGGCTAGCCCCATCGTCGTTGTTAACGGCTTATTGCCTTCGGACTCTTCGGCGACCGCTGCAACCACAGGTGATGTCGAGTGCGCTTCGGAGTTGGAAGCGGACATGGGCAGGCCAAGGACTAGGGCGACCAGCGCGGCGCTGGCAGTCACAACGTGTCGGCGCATCATGTCCTCGGGGGAGGATGGACGCTACGCGTCCGGGTGGGCAGCTTGCCTTGCGGCAAGCGGTGTAAGGAGGAGGGCCTCACTATTGATATTTCATCCGGATCTGCCGGTCAAACGCAAGCAGTTTCGCCTCAAGGCGGCGAAAACCACGTCGAGTCTGATCGTCACAATGCTCCCATGACCCGCTTCTGCCGCGTCTGCCGCGCGGAGGAATTCCACTAACTTTTGGCTAGCCCGGATCGACGATCACCGAGTTGTGCGGACACGGAAACGGCTCACATACACAAAAAACCCGCACAATCGTGCGGGTTTCTGCTTGCGCGCCCGGAGGGACTCGAACCCCCAACCTTCTGATCCGTAGTCAGATGCTCTATCCGTTGAGCTACGGGCGCTGGGCCTTTCGGCACCCTTAACAATAGCGCGCTGAGGGCCGGCCTACCAAATCCTAGGGGCGGTGATCCCCGCGACATTTTTCATCACGATCCCGCGCCTCCTATTTGACGTCGTCGGGCATACACAGCTCCCCGACTTCTTGTCCTGAGTAGGTGATTCGGACCGTTCCGCCGCTGAAGATTGGTCCGCAGTTCTCGCGCGTAATGTTGCGCTCGAGGCCGTTGCCAGTGATCCCGTTGGATCGGCAACCTACGTAACTCACGTGGAGCATCCCGGTTGCGGAGCGGACTTGGATGAACTCCCCGTCTTCCAGCCCGGGCGCACAGTTATCGGGGTTGTTAGGACCAAGCCCCTTAGGTGCGTCGTAGACGGCGGACAGCCACGAGGTTGCCTCGTTGCCGGACAGCGAGTGTTCCCCGACATGCAGACCTTCGGGGCGGTCGGCGGATTGGCCATCTCCTTCGCGATGACCAGCGAGGTACTGACAGACGACGAGGTCTCCCTGCTCGTCCTTCTCGATTGTGTTCGCGCCGGCGCCCGGCGTCGCCACACTCGGGCACCCCAACGGTGTCGTAGATATTGGGACCACGGTCTCCAAGATGCCCGCGGCAAGCGTTTCGTCCACGGCATCTGACGGCATTCCCACCGTCACGGTGATGGGGCCAACGCTCCGAGAAAAACGCTCATAGCTTTCGAGTGGATCGGGGGCTATGGGCCCCAGTTCGTCACTGTCCGGACCTGGCGGTTGCGCTTCGTGCCGGGTGATGCCCCCGACTTTTTCGTCGGCCCAGTTCTCTGCGGCAATCTGCTTGAGCGGTTCCTCGCTTTCCGGATCGAGTTCGACCCGAACCCAGGGGACGAAGTACTCGCGCGGCATCGGGCCGCAGGCGATTAATTCGACGCCCCAGCTGTGCATCGGGATGACGAGCTTGGTGCCCTCTTCTGGCGGACCGTCGGTGATGCACCAGTTCGTGTACGGAGGCCAGCCGAACGTGAAGTCGTCTGGGGTCTGGAATGCCACTCCCCCTTGCGCGTGCCACTCCCAGCCATCGCGGGCCTGCCCGATACTGGTCGCGGTCACCGTCGGCGATGACGCTGGGGGCTCTGCCTGCTTTCCGCCCGCACAACTTGCCACGCCGATTGCTACTGCGGCGATCGCGGCCACTGGTACGAGTTTCTTGATCACGGGAGCCCCCAGGTCATCGCTCTCTTGTTATAGCTGTATCCCCAGCACCCAAACGGCGAGAGTCATCGTCGTTAGAGAAATCAACACGATACCGATGAGGTTAAGCCAGATGCCGCCGCGCACCATGTCACCAATCCGGATATAGCCCGAGCCGTACGCGATCGCGTTAGGCGGCGTGGCAACCGGCAGCATGAAGGCACAGGTCGCGGCCAAGGCGACCGGAATTACGAGGAGCATGACATCTTGACCGAGCCCCATCGCGACGCCACCCATGATCGGCAGGAACGCTGCAGCGGTCGCGGTGTTCGATGTCATTTCCGTCAGGAAGATGACGAGCGTTGTCACGGCGATGACGAACAGGATGATGGGAAGTCCGCCCAATCCCTTGGCCTGGTCTCCGATCCACGTCGATAGTCCGGTTGCGGAGAACATGGCGGACAGCGCGAGACCGCCACCGAAGAGGAGGAGAACGTCCCAGGGAATATGTTTCGCGGTGTCCCAGTCCAGCAGGGCCACACCGTGCGCGGGATGAACGGGAATGAGGAAGAGGACGAGGGTGATCGCCATGGCGATGAGTTCGTCAGTGATTCCCGAGTCGGGGAACATCGTGGGAAGGAAGATCCACGAAAGTGCGGCGATGACAAAGACGATTCCGACGAGCTTTTCACCGCGAGACATCGGCCCCATCGCATCCAATTCTCGGCGGATCAGTTCCTTGCCGCCCGGGATCTCATCGATTTCCGGCTTGAACAGCACGTGGGTAAGAAGGAACCACGTAATGAATAGAAAGCCCCAGGCCAGCGGCACGCCGACCAACATCCACTGGCCAAAGCCAATGTTGATGTCGTGGTTGTCCTTGAGGTAGCCGCGCAGCAGGGTATTGGGCGGGGTGCCAATGAGGGTTGACAGCGACGCAATAGAGGCCGAGTAGGCGATGCCAAGGACGAGTGCAATAGCGAAGTTCGACTTGACCCTGCCTTCAGCATCCGTCTTCATCTCTCCGATGAGGGTGAGGACCGACAAGCCGATTGGCAGCATCATGACGGCGGTGGCAGTGTTGGAGACCCACATCGACATGAAGCCTGTTGCCACCATGAAGCCCAAGATCAACATCTTCGGCTTCGTGCCCACCGCAAGCACCGTAATCAGGGCTACCCGGCGGTGCAGGTTCCATCGTTGGAGCGCGAGGGCAAGGAAAAAGCCACCCATGAACAAGAAGATCGTTCCGGAGGCATACGGCGTTGCCGTGGTCTTGAAGTCAGCGACGTGGAAGGCCGGGAAGGCCACCAGAGGAACCAACGCCGTAGCGGCGAGCGGAATCGCCTCCGTCATCCACCACACACCCATGAGCACAGCGACCGCCGCGGTGAAGGCTAAGCCGTGAGGAGTGAAGGCAGCTTTCCCGCCTTCAACGGCCTTGTCACTGGCCGCCTGCATGGCCTCTGACAGGGTGTCGGGCATGAGGAAATAGACGATGACCGCAAGGATCAGGCCGACCGCGATACCGATCAGCTTCTTTGCCAGGGGAGCTCCGGTCAGTTCGGGTGCATCCTCGCCCGGAGCATGCGCGGTACTTGGGGAGATTTCTGGTGTACTCATGCTGTCCTCTTCTTTGACATGGCTCACAGAGATTTACTGGCACTCTACGGTGAGCCAGATAACAATTCATGCAATTGTGGCGTGCATCAGATAACGATGTGGTGACAATTTCCAGATTCGCCTCAACGGCGCGCGTTACGTTGAATTACGCGACGATCTAGTGCCAAAAACCGCACATCATTGCGGGATGTGTTCATGGCCCGACCTGCGTCGCAGGCCGGGCCATCCAGCTGGCGGAGACGAGAGGATTCGAACCCCATACCCCTAGTTTGGCTGATTATCTCGCGGAAAACTAGGCCTCACGAAACCGCGATATACCCCTACTATACCCCTACGGATTCCGAGGGGTCCAGACGGGTCATTCCATATATGACAACGTCACGTTTGGATCTTTTACAACGTATCCAACGTCGCCGCCATAGTCGTCGAAGGCCGCCCAACCAAAGTCGGCGTCAAGCGAATGGAACGCCGTGTACCACACTCCCGTCTGACCCTTCATTAACCCGGTCTGGCAGTTGTTTCCCTCAATGAATCCTGGCTGATCTACTTCCAGCATCTGAACGCCATTAATATCAAACGCCGCCAAATCCATTGAATACGGGCCGTGGCACTCCTTGCTCACAGCTTCGTTGGCATTATTTGTCCACGTGATCTTCACAAGCCAGAGCCTGCCGCCATCCTTGGCCTTATCGGGTCCGTCAAACCCATCAACCTGCTCAACTTGCTCGATCGAGTCGACGGTAATATCAGCTGACGGCAGCTGAAGCTTCTCACCAATCTGATTGACCTTCGGGCCTGTCGGCGTCGGCGTTGGCGTGGGCGCGGGTGAGGCTGTCGAAGACGCGGACGTTGGGGTTGCCGTGGCGCTCGCGGACGATTCGCCACGTTCTGGTTCACCCCCACACCCGACAACCAAGCTTGCCACCATCAAGGCTGCTGCAACGCTCGCTAACTTCTTCATCTCTTCTTACTCCCTCCCCGCGCCATAGTGGCGCACGATATGCGGACACCACCCAGCGGGGCAGGTCCAGTTCCAATGCTATGGCCCCCGTCCTGCCCTCATGCAGCCGTTCAGCTAACGCATACTCGGCGGGCGAGATCAGCGCGCGCGCAACATCCTCGTTAATCCGCGCCTCCACCTCCGGCGACTGGCACCTATCATCCCCGCGCTCATGATGGGCGAGTTCGTGCAGCAACGTCGCCAACCGGGCCGAGGTGGACAGCTCGCGCGAGATCGAGATAACGCCGAGAGGCCGCGAGTAGTGCCCCCACATCCCCTCCGGCAAATCAGCCTCACGCACGACAACGCCCGCGAGAATCGCGCGACGCTCCGCCAGCCTCAGCTGCTCTGCCCTGTTCATGCCGACCAAACTAGGTGCAGCCACGGACATTAGGAGCCCTGCTCATCCCGGACGGCATAACCGGGCCGCAGCGCCGCGAGGTCATAGGTTTCGGGCGACTGCGCGAACGCCCGACGCTCCGCCATTTCGATGACATCTGAACCGCGAACGCCAAGCGCCTCGGCTATGAGCGAGATTTCACCAACCGTCGAGGGTGGTGTTTCGGCACGGAGGATGATCCCGATTCGGTTCAGCGACAGCCCCGTCAGGTCGCGTAGTTTGCGGTAGGAAAACCCGCGATCAGCAACGAGTGCCGCGAGAATTTCGACAACCTCATAGTCAATGGGGTCCAATTTTTTTGCTCTGGCCATGATGCGAGTGTACCGAAAACGACACGCGCGCGCCACGGTTTGACATGTGTACCGAATTGGGTACAGTGGGTTTCATGAACATGAACCGAACTCGGTACACCCCCATCGGGGGCGCAGTCGCCGCCGAGGTCCGCGCCGAACTCGCGCGGCAACAGATCGGCATCTCCGATCTAGCGGAACGAGTGGGCATGGCCCGAACCACCCTCTCCCGCAAGATCAACAAGACCGGCGCGTTCACGCCCGCCGAACTCTCCCGCATCGGACACGAACTCGGCACCAGCGCCGCCGACCTCATGCGTCGCGCCGAGACCGTGCAACAGAAGGCCTCCTAGCCATGCCCGAGCTCGCCATCCCTGAAATGAGCGTGACCGAAGCGCGCCGGATCACCGAGGTCGCGTAATGGCCGCTGATCTGCTCACCGTGCGTGAAGCCGCCGAACTCGCGAACTGCTCGACACGCATCATCTACCGCGCGCTCGACATGAACGAGCTCCCCGGCTACAAACTCTCGCCACGCAACACACGCATCGCCGCGACCGACCTACGCGACTGGATCACCCGCCGCCAATACCACGACGCCTAACCACCAACGAGAAAACCCCCGCGCGAGGCGGGGGGAGAAAGAGCAGTTCTCATGACTGATAATACCACGCCGGACACCGTTACCTACGCGACCACCGTCTGGCCCGCACATTACAACCCGGCGGAGGCCACGAAATGACCACCGCACGCGGCACGTCCGCCCTCCTAGCCGGACTATTCCTCGCCTACATACTCATCAACGGGATCGTGCGCGACTACGCGCCCGGCACCCTCCTAGGCCTCATCCTCGGCGCGGCATGGCTGCACTGGTCACTGAGCGGTGATGACGAATGACACGCCCGTTCAGTTTCGCCGTCCGATTCCCCATCATCGACGACTCGCTCACCCTGGCCGAGCTGCGCGCCGAGGCCAGCGCCGAGCTAATTCGTCGCGCACACTCGCACGGATTCGCCCTGACCGCGCCGCCCATCATTAGCCACCACCCCAAGCAGCGCGAACTGCACACACTCGCACCCATACACATACCCGGTGGCATCACCGCCACCGACCACAACCTCATCAAGGAGGGCTCCACATGGCTAAAGGCCTGAAATTCTACGAAAAATCGCACCGATACAAGCTCGACGGCCAATGGGTGCCCGGCGTCACCACCATCATCGGCGTGCTAGACAAGCCCGCGATCCCCAAATGGGCCGCTAAATCGGTCGCCGAGCACGTTGCCGCCAACCCCGACGACATCGAGCGTCTGCGACAAATGGGCGAGCGCGCCGTCATCGCCGCACTCAAAGAGATTCCCTGGTCGCAGCGTGACGAAGCGGCGCGACGCGGTACCGAGGTTCACGACCTGGCCGAACGCTACCTACAGGGCGAGAAGATCGAAGTCCCCGAAGCGATCGCCGGACACGTCGAGTCCTGCGCCCAATTCATCGAGGACTACAACATCCAGCCCGTCCTCGTCGAAGCCGCGGTTGCCTCCCGCGAACACCAGTACGCCGGCAAGCTCGACCTCATCGCCGACCACAACCGCGGGCCGCGCGCGATCTTCGATTGGAAAACCACCAAGAGCGGCATCTACAAAGAAACCGCATTCCAAACCAACGCCTACGCCTTCGCCGAATTCCACGGCCAGAACGGCGACGAGCACCCCATGAGCGAGCTCGGTATCGAGGCCGCCTACGGCGTATGGCTCCGACCCGACGGATATGACGTCTACCCCCTGAAGTTCGGGCAGGACGTGTTCAACGAATTCACCGCGATCCGTCGCGTCTACGACATCAACAAACGCGCCAACGGTGATTGGCGCACCCCAGGAAGCGGATACGTCGGCGTATCCCAACAGCAGGAGATTTTCTAATGACCGAACTAACCACATGGACCAACGACGACGCGGGCCAGGCGCTCGCGCACATCCAAGACCGCGCTATCGAACGCCTAGGCGACTGGGCGCGATCAGCAGACGCCGCCTTTGAGGTGGCCCAAAAACTCGTGCAATCGAGCTTCGTGCCCGCCGCGTTCAAGGGCAAACCCGTTGAGGCCACCGCCGCGATCCTCTCCGGCCTCGAGGTGGGGCTACAGCCCATGGCCGCGCTGCGCTCGTTCGATGTCATCCAGGGTGTCGCCGCCCCTCGAGCTGTCACACTGCGCGCTATCGTCCAGTCTGCCGGCCACCACATTGAGCTTGTTGAATCCAATGCGACTCGCTGCAAGATGCGTGGCCGCCGCGCTAGCAGCTCGAGCTGGCAGACCGTCACGTGGACGATCGACCGCGCCAAGCAGCTCGGCCTGACCGGCAAGGACAACTGGCGCAAACAGCCCGCCGCGATGCTCGTTGCACGCGCCACCTCCGAAATCTGCCGCCTCATCGCCGCCGACGCAATCCTGGGCATCGCATACACCGCCGAAGAGGTACGCGACGGCGCGACCGAGGCCGACGCAACCCCCGTCGAACCAGAGGCCCCCGTGCGCACCATGCAGCGCACCCCGCGCCCCGAGCCCCAACCGGCAGAAGTCGTCGAAGACGTCGAGATCATCGATGACGAACCCGCCGAAGAGCCCGAGCCCACACCGGCCACACAGCGCCAGATCACTGCCGTCAACGCCGGAATGACCTCAATGGGGCTGAAGGAGCGGTCCGAGAAGCTCGCGTGGTTGACCGCCACCCTCGACCGCGAGATCACGTCCTCTAAGGACCTCACGAAGGAAGAAGCCGCGTTCGTGATCGACGGACTGAACTCACAGGAGCCCCAGTCATGACTAGCCGCGACGAATTCCTCGCCGTCGTCCAGGAGGCGTACGGCCTCGGTGCGCGCACCCTCGTAGACAAGGCTATCGACGCGTGGGACAACGCACTCGACGGCGACGAGCTGCGCAAACATTTCGGACTCAAACCGAAGCCCGAACCCACACCCGGCCTCTACCTCGCACGCCCGCGACTGTCTGGCGACGACTGCCAACCCACCCTCGTACAGGTCGGAGGAATCGCGATGCTGAACGCCGACGGCGACATCACCGAACCCCTGCGCGTGTACTCGTTCGGCGGCACCGCCGAGGGACTGCCCCTCGACCGCTGGACCGACTACCAGCCCGTAACCCTCGTACCCACCGGCCCCGTCAACCCCGAGTTAGTACAGGAGGCAGGACTATGAGTTACGCTGCGCTACTTGAGCGACGCCGCCGCACAGTCGCCGCCACTGACATCCATATCGACGACTCGATGCTGCACGAGTCCCTAAAACCATTCCAGCGCGACATTGTGAAATGGGCCGTCAAAGGCCGCCGACGCGCAATATGGGCCGACACGGGCCTCGGCAAGACGCGAATGCAAATCGAATGGTGCCGGTTGAGCGCCCAAACATCGCTCATCATCGCGCCACTAGCGGTCTGCGCTCAAACCATCCGAGAGGCCGCGAACATCGGCGTGACTTGCCGCTACGCCAAGCACGGCAGCGACGTGACCGGCCCCGGGCTCTGGATCACAAACTACGAGCGCGTGGACGGATTCGACCCCGCCACGTTTGGCGCAGTCTGCCTGGACGAGTCCTCGATCCTGAAGGCCAGCGACGGCAAGACCCGCACCAAGCTCATCACGATGTTCCGTGACGTTCCAGCGCGCCTCGCATGCACGGCCACACCCGGCCCAAACGACCCAGAAGAGCTCACAAACCACGCCGAGTTTTTGGGGCACATGACGCGCGCGAACATGCTCGCAGCGTACTTCGTTCACGACCAGGACGGATGGCGACTCAAGGGCCACGCCATCCAGCCAATGGTCGCGTGGATGAACTCGTGGGCGATAGCCGTGAGATACCCGTCCGACCTGGGAGACAGCGACGACGGATACCAGCTGATTCCGCCCCGAATCACACCCCAAATCGTGCACGCGGAAGTGTCCGCACCCGAGGGCGAGCTGTTCGCAGCGACCGTCGGCGGGGTGGCGGGACGATCCCGAGTGCGGCGCGAGACACTACCCGCCCGAGTCCAGCGCGCAGTCGAACTCATCGCGAGCGAACCGGACGAGCCATGGGTGATCTGGTGCGGCCTAAATGACGAAGCCGACGAAATCGCTGCCCGAATCGAGGGCGCAGTAAATGTCCACGGATCAATGTCTGCCGACGAAAAAGCGCAACGGCTACTCGACTTTGCGGACGGAAAAATTCGCGTCCTCGTCACCAAACCGTCCATGGCCGCTTTCGGCCTGAACTGGCAGCACTGCGCGCGCATGATCTTCCTCGGAATGAACGACTCCTATGAAGCTTTCTATCAGTGCATTAGACGATGCCACAGATTCGGGCAGCGCCGCGAAGTGAACGTGCATATCGTCATTAGCGCTCTCGAACAGGAAATCGCGCTCAATGTCGCAGAAAAAGAACGACGCGCAAATCGCCTAATCCAATCAATGATCGACCAGAGGAAAAACCATGATTAACCACAACGACGACGACTATGTGACCGACGAGGCCCGTGGCGAGAACTGGGAATTCTGGCTCGGAGACTCCGCTGAACGAATGACCGAAATACCATCCGAAACCGTTCATCTGTCCGTATACTCGCCGCCGTTCCAGTCTCTTTATACATACAGCCCATCGCCCCGCGATATGGGCAACAGCCTGGACCGGAGCGACTTCTTCGAGCAGTACGGCTACATCATCCGCGAAAACCTCCGCATCACTGTCCCTGGTGGTATCGCGTGTGTTCACGTGCAGCAAACTTCGACCACGAAAGCCACCCACGGCGTGATCGGGCTAACCGACTTCCGGGGCGACGTTATTCGCGCATATATCGACGCCGGATGGATATATCACGGCGAAGTGACCGTGGACAAAGACCCACAAGCGCAGGCAATCCGCACCAAGGCGCACGCGCTCATGTTTGTGACAAAAAACAAGGATTCTTCGAAATCCCGTCCAGCAATGGCCGACTACCTACTGATATTCAAGAAACCCGGCGAGCGCCCCGAACCGGTCAAGACCGACGTGACGAACGAGGAATGGATCCTCTACGCGCACCCCGTCTGGTATGACATTCGCGAATCAAACACTCTCAACGCACGCATCGCCCGCGAAGATGAGGATGAACGTCACCTCACCCCGCTGCAGCTCGACTTTATTGAGCGATGCATCCGGCTGTGGAGCAATCGCGGCGACACCGTGTTTACGGCGTTTGGTGGCGTCGGATCTGAACTGTACGTAGCGGTGCAGCAGGGCCGCCGCGCGCTCGGAATCGAGCTCAAGCAATCCTACTGGGCCACTGGGTGCCGATACCTGCGCGAGCTCGAAGCCGAGATGTCCACTCCAGACCTATTTTCCGACCTGGAGGTATCAAAATGACCACTCCGCCACGCACCCGCACGAGCGACCCGTGGACCTCGCACGCCGCCGAGACCACGCTCGACATGCCACGCTCGCACCGCCTCGTCCTCGCCGCATTCCGCGACCACGCACTCACGCTCACCGGACTCGCGGAGACCGCACAATGATCACCATCGGCTCACTATTCACGGGATACGGGGGCCTCGACCACGCCGTCCAAGCGGCGCTCGCGGACACATCCCGCGTCGCGTGGACCAGCGATATCGAGCCCGGCCCTGCCCGCATCATCGCACACCATCATCCGGACATCCCAAACCTGGGCGATGTCACCCGCATCGACTGGCACAACGTGGAGCCAGTGGACGTCATCACAGGCGGCTCACCCTGCCAGGACCTATCACACGCTGGCCGACGTGCCGGAATGCGGGCAGGCACCCGATCCGGGCTGTGGGCCGCGATGTGTGACGCAATCGAAACCATCCGCCCCCGCCTCGTCGTATGGGAAAACGTCCAAGGAGCACTAAGTGCAACAGCCGATAGCGCTATGGGACCCTGCCGTCTCGGCCTGGGTTGCGAATCCGACGTGTCTTTGCGGGCGCTCGGTCGCGTACTCGGAGATCTTACCGAAATCGGGTACGACGCGGGCTGGACGACTCTACGAGCATCCAGTATCGGAGCACCCCACTCTCGCGCCCGAATCTTCGTCCTCGCCTATCCTGCACACACCGAGAGCAACGCGTGGCGGCTCATCAACGGAGAACCTAGCGATGCTCGCGACTCCGACAGCCAGGGACGGGGATCCGCGGGGCAGCCAACCCCCGGACAGGCGACACGCGGGTGGGCATCAGCCGCCCCTCGCGGACATCATCGAGCACTTGTAACGCTGCCGTCGCCGCGCGCCTCGGACTCCGTCAAGGGTGGACCGAACCAGCGTGGCTCCAGAGGCGACCTGGCCCTGCCCGCCGCTGTGCACCATCACCTGCCGACCCCAAAAGCGGGCGACGCAGACATGGGTCTACCGCGCACGACCGGACGCCCACCAGAACGCTCCACCCACCTCGCGACACGCCTGCACTACACGGATTACGGCATCTACGGGCCCGCACTCGCCCGCTGGGAGGCCATCCTCGGCAGGCCAGCACCCGCCCACGTGGAGCCCAACAAGAACGGCACCCTGCAACTCGCGCCCCGATTCGTGGAATGGATGATGGGCCTACCCGCAGGGCACGTCACCGACGTGCCGGGCCTATCCCGCGCGGAGCAACTGCGCGCCCTCGGTAACGGTGTCGTCCCCCAACAGGCCGAGGCTGCGATCCGCGAGATCGCGGCCATGATCACCGGACTGGCGGAAACAGCATGACCACCAGCGACTACCTGCGCCCTCGTGCCCGCGTCGCATGGCTCGACACCACCTGCGACTACTGCGGCGGCCCCATCCCCCGAGGCGCGCCCTACACCGAAAACTCGCGCGCCGTCGCCGCCGACGAAACCCGATTCTGGATCGAACACTACGCGCACTGCGGGCACTGCGGAGGCGACGCAGCGTGAAGAGCACAACCATTTTCGTTGGCGGAACCCCCATCCCCCAAGGCTCACTCACCATCTACGGACGCGGCCAATATGCGCACACGCAGCCCGGCCTCGCCGCCTGGCGCGACCGCGTACGTTACTGCACCCTCGACGCACTACGCAGAAACGGCTGGACACTCCCGTACGACGGCCCCGTAGCCGTCAGCGTCACCTTCCACCTCCCGCGCCCCAAGAGCGTCAAACGGCCCTGGCCGAGCGTCAAACCCGACCTCGACAAACTCCAGCGCGCCATTGGCGACGCCTTAGCGCCCCGCACCGGCCCGAAAATCCTCACCGAGGACTCCCGAATCATCGAATGGCATAGCTACAAGCGGTACGCCGAGGGTGAGCCGGGAGTACTCATCACCATTTCCCAACTCGACTAAGGACACGACATGGACCTCGACAAGATCAACGAAACCATCGAACGCGAGTGGATCGCCGCCGACGCAGAGATATTCAACCGCATACGCCAGACCGAGAATTCGGCCCTAATCAATCTGTATCTCAGCCAAATGGAAACCCTGCGAAATTTCCGCGACCGGCTATATGAAGAATTCAGCTAACACAGCACCTCGCACCAATAGCAGAAAGGAGAGAATATGCGCATCCGAGCTACTAAACCAGAATTCTGGCGATCAAAAACAATCGCATCTGTGGACTGGGAAGCACGCCTCGTTCTCAAAGGCCTCGAATCCTATGTGGACGATAACGGTGTGGGCCGCGATGACGTCGCCCTCATCATCGGTGATGTGTTCTCTCGCGACATGCTCGCGAACCCTCGCGAGACCGTCGCGAAGGTGTCCGAAGCTCTACGAAGCCTTTCGAAGGCCGGTTTGATACACCGATACACCCGCGAAGGCCGCGACCTCATCTACATCTCCAACTGGGAGAACATCCAACGCATCGATAAGCCTGCGAAGGGGCGTTTGCCGCGGCCTGACGGCACTTTCGAGTACAACGAATCAATTATTCGCGAGACCGTCGCGAAGCCTCGCGAGAGTGTCGCGCCTGGAACAGGGGAACAGGGGAACAGGGGAACAGGGGAACAGGGGCAAGCGCGCGCGGACGCTGACGCGCCGAAGCGCAACCCCGAGACCCGCGCCCACACCATCCCAAACGACTGGGAGCCCACCGAGAAGCACCTCGAACGAGCTAAGCGGGACCAGCTCAACCTCAGCACCGAGGCCGAGCGATTCACCAATAACGCAAAAGCCAAAGGACTGAAATTCAAGGATTGGAACGCCGCGTTTAATAACTGGCTCATCAAAGCCGTCGAATTCCGCGACCGCGATAATCCCAAGACCGTATCCGCCGACCTGACTCCCGAACAGGTCATGAACGCACACATGTACCGATGAACGATATTGCAGCAGCGGAACAAGCCGTTATCGGTGCAGGGCTTATCAACCCCGGCGTGCTCCGGCTCGTGGCCGATACGATCGCGCCCGGAGACTTCCTCGACCCGCGACTCGGCAAGGCCTACGAGCTCATGCAGGACGCGCGCGTCAAGCGCCGCCCCATCGACGAGTTGACGATCGCGGCAGAGATGAAAGCCCAACGGTTCATCATCGACCCGGTGCTGTTGTTCGACTGCCGACAGAACACGCCCGCCGCGTCGAATATCGCGCACTACGGGCAGATCGTGGCGGAGGCTGCGGGCAGGAGACGCCTCCAGGACTTCGCAGAACGCGCCAGGACGCTCGCAAACAGTTCAGATGCACTCCCGGGCATTATGACCGACGTTAGGGCGCTGTGGGAGCAGCTAGGCACCAAATCGGGCGGGCGTATCGACGCGCCCCTCCTGCGAGACATCCTCGACGGCCCCGACGATTACGACTGGATCATTCCCAACCTGCTCGAAAAACGAGACCGGCTCGTCATCACGGGCGGCGAAGGTGCCGGAAAATCGTTTTTCGTCCAGCAGCTCGCGATCTGCGCAGCCGCCGGCATCCACCCCACGACGTTCGACCCGGTACCGCCCGTGCGAGTGCTTGTGATCGACGCGGAGAACAGCGAAATGCAGTGGCGTCGCAGGGTGCGTCCGCTCGTTATCCAGGCGACACGCGCAGGCCAGGTGGACCCGTCCACCACACTGCGCCTCGCATGTGTGCCGCGACTGAACATCACGAGCGAAAAAGACCTCGCATCGGTGCATAACCTCATCGAGGAGCACCAGCCGGAGATCCTCGTGATCGGGCCGCTGTACCGGCTGCTGCCGCGCGCGATCCAGTCCGACGATGATACCGCGCCGTTGATTAACGCGCTCGACTCGCTGCGAGCTCGTGGCCCGGCGCTCGTGATGGAAGCGCACGCCGGCCACGCCAAGGACGGTGCAGGCGAGCGCGACCTGCGGCCCCGCGGTTCCTCGGCGCTCATGGCCTGGCCCGAGTTCGGGCTAGGCCTGCGACTCATCCCGCCCCGTGACGACTACGACACCGAGATTCGCGCGCAGCTCGTGCGTTGGCGTGGCGATCGGGACCAGCGCGCCTGGCCGATCACCCTCAAACGTGGCGGGCGTTGGCCGTGGTCCGACGACGACCCGGCAGCGACGCGCCGCATGTACGAAACGAAATTCACCTACCAGCAATCCGAAGGGAAATCAGCATGATCACCATCCAAGCAACCGGCCACGCAGCCGCCGACGCTGAACTCAAGTTCACGTCGAGCGGGAAACCCGTCCTGAACGCCCGCATCGGCGTCACCAACCGCAAGAAGGACGGCGACAACTGGATCGACGACGGCGCACCCATGTTCGTCGGTATCTCGATCTGGGGTCCCATGGCCGAACTGCTCGCAGAAAAGAACGCGATCCGCAAAGGCTCGCGCGTGACGTTCAGCGGCAAACTCACGCGCCGCACCTACCAACGTCAGGACGGCAGCGAGGGCGAAACCCTCGAAGTCCGCTCCGTTGACGCGATCGGCGTCGAACCACCCCGCGAACAGAACTACCAGCCCCAACAATCCGCCTGGGATACCCCCAGCGAACCCCCGTTCTAGGAGGAAACATGATGAAACTCAACGAGGCAGCGCTCGAAGTCGCCGCGCAAGTGGACTGGAAGGGCTCGGGCCACCAGGGGCATTTTCGGGGAGAAGCAGTAGACCCGGACTACTGGCCGTGCCACGCCTCCCGGATCGTCACCGCCTACCTGGAAGCGCTCAACGGCGAGGGCCTGGCTGATCTGTACGACTACTGGTGCGAGCGCGTGGAAGCGTTGCCGGTACCGGACGAGGTTCGCAAGGGCGACACATTCGCCTGGCAAGGCGGGTTTGGAGAGTGGACCGCACTAGTGGCCGACTGGGGCTGGAAGCACACCGCAAACCTTCGCGTCCTGCGCCGCGCCCACATTGAGCCCAGGCAGTGGGCAGTCGGTGACCTCGTGGACGAAACCCGCGACCTGCCAGACCGCACCGTCGTGCGCGACGAGGGGGGAGATATCGCGGAGTACATCGCGGCGCACGACGAGGCTGACATGTTCTACATCACCGGGGCCACGGGTGCCGTCAACCTCGACATCCTGAACAGCCCCCGCATCATCTGGCTACCCGAAACCGAGGACGAGTCATGAGCCACGAAACCTACGGCCACATCGAGTGCAAACTGTCTATCGAAATCGCTGGAAACAGGATCGATCTCGGCTACGTCCAGGTGCCTGTCACGGGATTCCCTGAGGGACATTCCTTGAGACTCCGGGCCAACCTCGGCGAGGTGCGCGACTGCATCCAGGAGGCTTTCAGCCAATCCAGGCCCACCAGCGAGAAGGACGAATCATGAACACGCCACGCCGATACCGGAAAAAGCCCATCGAGATTGAAGCAGCAAAGTTCGAGGGCACCAACCCCGAGCTTCACAGCATCTACATGTGGATTGAGAAAAACACGCTCGGCACGTTCGAGGCACTCTCCCGGATTGAGGGCGAGAAACCATGGCCCGCGAGTGGTGTCAGCATCGACCCAGCGAGCGGACGCATGATCATCGCAACCCTGGAAGGCGGCATGTACGTCGAACTCGGCGACTACGTGATTCGCGGGGTCAAGGGTGAGTTCTACCCCTGCAAGCCCGACATCTTTGAAGCCACCTACGAAGAAGTGGATGACAAATCGTGAGACGCCCAATTTCTGTGGGCCAAATGAACGCACTCCTAGCCCATCTGCCAACGGACCTCACTTGCGCCCAGCTTAACAAGATCCTCATAGCGGTAGGGGTCGTCGTGGAACTTGCTCATGACGAGGGCTGGCGGGCCGGAAAGACCGAGAGCATCCTGTTCCACCGTGCCGCATATCTCAACCAACACACCGAGACCCAACAGGAGGACGAATCATGATCACCGACGACGAACTGGACGAGATCCAAGCCCGCGCCGACGCAGCGACACCCGGCCCGTGGGTGGCAATAGGCAACAGTGTCGCCCAAGAGGTCAACCAGTGCACATGCGCGGGCCACATCCCCTGCTACGGGCATGAACCGTACTGCGGCCTTGAAGGGCCGGTCATTCTCCAGGCATACCCGACAGACGCGACCTTCGCGGCGCACGCGCGCACAGACGTGCCGCGCCTCACCGCCGAAATCCGGCGGTTGCGCGAGATGTATCTCCGTAGGCAAATGCTCGGCCTCGAACAGGGCTCAAACATCGAGGTCCTGACACGCGAGCAGGCAGAGACCCGCCGCGCCGCGATCCTGCAATCCATCCCCGACGAAGCCGCATTCCGGCAGCAGGGCGAAAACTTCCAACTCAACAGCGAGGACCTCGCGAAATACCAACAACTCTGCAACCTCGAATGGCTGCTAACAGAGCGGGAGGAATCGTGATCACCGCCGACGAGTTGGACGAGCTCCAGAAAATGAAGCGAGAGCTTAGAGAGTTGCACGGTATCGACATCGGACTCTCAACACTCCAAGCCATGGCGCGCTCGACAATCAGCCCTATCGAACTCCGAGGCATCACCACACGAAGCACGGCGCTCCCCAAGCCGGGGCTGTTGACCATCTTCGCCGCGGCGTTACTGCGGCCCGTTTGGTACATCTTCCGGGCAGTCAAGTTCGTCCGCCGACTGCATGCCAAAGCCAAACTGTCGCCTAACCGAAGGGGGCGGGAATGAGTCCCCAGCTACTGCGCGAAACCAAGCCAACGGCACGCAAGCTGCACCGGTGCTCAATGTGCCACGGTCGCATCGAGGTAGGAGAGGAGTACTACCGCCAAACACTCAAATATGACGACATTTACGACTGGTTAGAGTGCCAGGCCTGCACGGATGACATCATCGCCAGTCGCGTCTACCACGACACCCTCTACGTGGACGAGGGCATCACCGCGGAAGCCGCATACGAGTGGGCCCGCACCACCGTCGTCGAATCAGACGAGGCCGACAAGGCAGGCGAGAAATACCAGATCTCTTGCCGCTACCTCGCCCGCGCCCACGACACCACGCCCGACAATCTCAAGGACATCCTGTGAACCGGACCATCAGAATCCTACTCGAATACGAGGTGCTCCCAGACGCGATAAACGCGGCAGTTGACCACCGTCGATATCGCGAGCCCGAGATACTCCAAACCTTCCGAGACGCCTCCCGACTAGAGCCAGATCCCCCGACGATCAGCATGGAGCCCGCACCGCTCCTGACCAGCGACGCTGTCTCGGACGCGGTCACCCGCGCCCACAATCTCTTCCATCCACGAAAGCGCCCATCATGAACGACCAATACACCTTCGAATTCCTATACGCCGAAAGCACCGAACCCACAGCCATGGACTGGCTCATGGCCACACCCATCACCATCACCGCTGCCACCAAGACAGAAGCCCTCACCAAAGCCGCCACCGCACTCGACCTCAACCCCAATACCGCCACCCCACAGTTCCGACTCAAGAACATGAAGGACCTCACGTGACCACACCCGACGAATCGGCGGCGCTCGCGGACATCGCGCACGAGCTGCGTACCGCGAACATCCTGACCTACCTCACCTGGAAACCCGACCCCGACAGTCTCCGGGATCTCGCCCACCTGAACGCCCTCGTCCAGCGCCGCCTCGGACTCGAACCCGGCATGGACCGCCATGAGTGATCTCGACTACCGGCCCAGCCCCGAAGAGGGCGCCGCCTATGAGGCGTTAGAGAACGCGATCCGTGCCTATGCGCGCATCACCCAAAGTGTCCTGCCCGCACACTGGGCACTTGTCGTTGGCGGCCCCCAAATCAACAACGACGACCCACCCGACTTGTGGCTCTACGCAGCTCGCATGCAACCGCTTTACGTCACCCATGGGCTCCTGTTATCGGCGACGAACTCCAACTGGACCGATAACCTCACCGACGACGATGACGAGCTATGACGACAGTTCACGTCTACCCCAAAAATGACGTCATCGACCACAACACCGACAGCGATGACTGCATCTGTGGGCCCGCCATCGAACCCGTGCCCCGCGATGACGGTTCGATGGGATGGCTCATCACCCATCACTCCCTGGACGGACGCGAGAACCGTGAGCCGTCCGAGTAAACCAAAGCCCCGGACCGGGGAGGAGGTGAGCCCAACCCAGTCCGGGGCTACAACAGCCCGACACCTATCCGTTACGAGGGAAAGCGACCTGACGGCCACTGTTCGATATCGAACCACTGCAAAACCAGGATAACAGAACCAAACCCAATCAGACGGATATGATTGAACCACCGGAATCAGCCACCACTAACTGATCAACCGGAACCGCCCGGAGAGGAACCCCCATGGCGAACAGTCGCACCACCACCGTCGGATACGTCATCGACCCCTCACACGCCTACCTCTTCATCCGCATCGCTGACGACCTTGAACGCTACATGCCCGAACTCACCGCCATCGCCCACAAACACATCACCCGCGCACGCCCCGACGAACTCAAAACCCGCACCAACACCCAACCCCTACCACTCGACCCGCAGGCGCTCACAGAGGCCGACGAAATTCGGGACACAGTCTATGCGTGGCTGTTCGCGTTAGCGCAGACCGAGGGCCGCCGAATCAACTGGTACCAGGCATCCTGGACAGCCGTCGCCGAGTATGTGCGAGAACGCGTCCAACACCTGCTGCGGTGGGAAGAATCGCCCGCGATGCTCGACGAACTCGCTGATGCGTGCAGGCGCGCTGAACGCCTCATCGACGGCCCACAACCGCACCCGCTCGTCGGCCCCTGCCCAGCCTGCAACCGAGCCGTCTATGCACCGGCGCACGTGCCCGAACCCAAGTGCCGGCACTGCGGCGAGACCCTCGACCGCGCCGAACGATTAGAAACCATGCGCGTCCGCGCCTCCCAACTATGGCTACCGCGCGCAAAAGCACTCCACCTCACAGCCACCATCACCGGGCAGCGCATCAAACCCGACACGCTCACCAAATGGGCGCAGCGCCATATCGTGCGCACCCGGCCAGGACCGACCTACTGCATCGCCGATATCCTGCATCGCATCCAGAACCCGCCCGCGAACCTTCACAAGTCGAACACGCGCACGCCTAAAGTCGACAAAACCTAAACTGTCCACCTATCATCAGATAAGGTGGAGTCCATCGCATACGATAGTTGCATGAAGCACTCCACTTTATTCATGTCCGCAGCCCTCGCCCTCACCCTCGCCGCGTGCACCAACAACGACGCAACCGCACCCGCCGAAACCACCACACCCCCAAGCCAGACCGCGAGCGCCGAAACCACCGCCACAGCGGAGCCGAGCGAAACCGAAGAATCGACCGAGATGGCTGAACCTGGCGCACCAAAATACGAAATGATCGGCAACTACATGGCGATCCCCAAAGGCGACGCTGCTGAATGGGACACCACCATGTACGACATCGAAGACAAGCACATCACCAAAACCACGGTGAAGAACGCCGAATGCGGACTCGAACAACTCCCGCCCGAACTCTTCGACGAAGCCATGGACGACGAAGGCAACATCGGCGGACCAATGATCGTTGAACCCAACGGCGGCAACACCTTCTGCCTCATCACCCTCGCCGTCGAGAACATTGGCGACACTCCGGCCACATGGTATGGACAGACCGGCAACGCCCTCACAGCAGATGGTAAAGAGTTCGCTCCCGCCCCCGAAGACGCCGACATCAACTACGACATCGAGCGGCATGCCGGAGAACAGCGCCTCAACCCCGGCCAGACCCTCAACGTCACCCGGGTTATCCAAGTGCCCAGGGGCACCGAGGTCACTCATATCCTCTACCCCGAAGCCTCCCTCAACTGGGAACCCGTCTATGCTCTAGCCCTCAACTAATCGCCAGCGGGAGGTGCTGATCATTGGCGTCCTCCCGCACTGGCACCTCGACCTGGATCAAGGTCTCCAAGCAAGCACTGCGTCTCGCGCGAACACAAGGACTCATTCGCTGCCCAATCTGCGGCGTCGAACTGAACTGGTCACAGTCACGGACACCGTCAAGTCCCGAGGCAGACCACCTAGTGCCCTATGCGCTAGGCGGCAGCGACACCCTAGATAACCTCCAGGTCATATGCCGTCGATGCAACCAATCAAAAGGCGCAAGATCAGCACCTAAACCTCGCGTCGTGCAAGACCATGCGCCACTCGTGACATCGCGGCGCTGGTGAGCCAGCCCGCGAGCGCCAGCGGACTCGAAATCAAGGACCGCCGCCCGCAAGGGAGGGGGAAGGCCCCTACCCGTGACTGGATAGCTCCCCTCCGGCGTATAGCGAAATATCCCCCCGCCGTTTTTTGTCAGGCTTCGCCCTCTTGTTTTGTGTTTCGGTAGATCGCGGTCAGGTGTTGGCGGCTGAGTCCTGTGGCGTTGGAAATGTCGAACCATGTGATGCCTGCGTCGCGTGCGGCGATGATGTTTCTATCGCGTTCAGCCTTGATTGCGTCTAGGCGTTTTTCGTAGCGTTCGGTGGCCTGCCGAAGTTGGCGGAGCGTCTCTAATGCCGGGTGTAAGTCCACTTTGCATCCTTCCTCGTCTCGTGTAAACTGAGTTTACATAAGGAGGTGGGCTAATGCCAACCATCATCAAGGGGCAGCCGCCCTCAACTGAGATCCGCGCGAAACTCGCTGCGGAGAAGAAACCCGTCCTGGTGTCGTTCAGCCTCGGCAAGGATGCAATCGCCACTGAACTCGCGCTGCGTGAAGCTGGGGTTGAAACACAGCTTGTTTTCCTCTATCTAATTCCCGGCCTACAGTTCGTTGAAGATGGGCGTAAGCGTCTCGAAGATCAACTGGGCAAGGAAATCAAGCAGTACCCGCACCCGTCACTATGGCGGTGGTTGAACAACTTTGTTTTTCAGCCGCCAGAGCGCCTCGCGATTATTGAAGCCGCGCAGATGCCGACCCCGACATATCAGCAGATGTGGAAGCTCATCAAAAAAGACCTTGGTGTACCGGCCAAAACCTGGGTTGCTGATGGGGTGCGCGCCGCGGATTCAATCGTAAGGCGGGCCTCGTTCTCTCGTCATGGCGCGATGAAAGTGGATTCCCGGAAAGTGTCGCCGATTGCCGACTGGCTCAAAGCGGAAGTCATGGGCATCATTGAGCGGCACCAGGTGGATCTGCCGATCGATTACGAGTGGTTCAAGCGCTCGTTTGATGGCATCGACTACCGGTTCCTTGCTCCCCTCAAAGAGCATGCCCCCGCAGATTACCAGCGAGTCTTGGACTGGTTTCCCCTCGCTGAACTAGAAATCATGCGCCACGAAATGAGGGAATCAGCATGAGCTTGAACTTTGGGAAAAAGCCGTCGTTTGGCGGCAAGAGACACCAGATGAACTTCCATCAGGCCGAAGATCCGCTCGCCAAGGTGGAGTACACCGGGGATCTGGAGGCAGATGCTAGCGCTGAACTCAGCGCTATGGAGGTCGCCTACCGGGAGCGTTCCAAGCAGGAAGCAAAGCGATTTAAAGACGCGACTGATTCCGAATTTTGGGTGGCGCTATGTTTCCGTACCCGCGAAGACAAAGAGGCATTCCTGCAGGAATTTGGGCTAATTGATCTGGGTGACAAGTACATGGAAGGACACAAGGTAGCGGATCGATTGAAGAAGAAGGGAAGCGGTGATGCGTAGGTCGTAGCGGCGCTATGTCGATGGCGGAATCGCCGCACTTGAGGGCTACGTCAACATGGTAGGTCTGAGTTCTCGCCGAAGCCGGACTGCTGGCACCGCCCAGCGCTCCAGCAGCAGCGGATCTGCCTAAGAATCACACAAGAAGGAAGGAGGAGAAGGATGCGTGGAGCATTAGGCCGTATCGCGGGCGCTGTCCGCGGTGGCTTGAACCGAATCCGGAACGCAGTCTCGGCCCGCCGAGGAAGGACATCCGGGTCATAGGAACCCGTAGGAAGGAAGGGACCTCATGGTTGACCAACCCGTCCTCCCGGAAGACATGGACTGGCCAGAAATCACGGTTGAGTGGTGGAAGGCCCTCGGCACACTCCCGAATGCCGAGAACTTCACCCAAATGCAGTGGCTGTATCTCATGGATACAGCCCTTTTGCATGCCGCCGTGTGGTCAGGTGACTTCTCACGTCATGGCGAACTAGGTAAACGTCTCGAAGCATTCGGAGTGACACCGAAGGCCATGGGGGCACTCACAAAGTCAGCTGCAAAGAGTCGCCCTTCCGTGCAGGAACAACGAGAGTCACGTCAGATAGCCGAGAACGCGCAGCCCGCGAACGTGTCGCCATTGGACGCGGCCCGTGAACGGAAACGCCGGCGACAGGAAGAAGTCTCATAACTCAATAGGGCGAGGTGGTGGCACGTGCTCAAAGGCAGCCAGGACGCGCGCTACTACCTCGGCCCACACATCGCCGGAATGACCGAAGAAGTCGGCGAATCCATCATCGATTTCGGTATTGAGCACCGCTATTTCCTGGACCCATGGCAGGAAAAAGGTGTCCTATTGTGGACCAGGGTCACTCCCGAAGGCCGCTGGGTAGCCAAAACATGGGTGGGAACCGCGGCCCGGCAGAACGGCAAAAACGGTTCCCTCGAGGTCGTCGAAGCCTACATGATGGCCGTTCTCGGCCTGAAAATCCTGCATACCTCCCACCGGCTGAAGACCTCGCGGGCCGGGTTCAAACGCCTCGAACGATTCTTCGGGAAACAGAAAGACGATCCAGCCGCCCTTAACCCGGACCTCAACGACATGGTCGTCGAATTCCGGAAAGCCAACGGGCAAGAAGAAATCCTGCTCAACAACGGGGGCCGGATCGTGATCGGTACCCGATCCTCAGGTGCAGGCCGTGGTGAAACCTTCGATGTCCTCGTCGTTGATGAGGCCCAAGAATACGAACCCGAAGAACAAGAAGCCCTCGAACCCACGATCTCTGCCGCCCCCTCGGGTGACCCCGTCGTGATCTTCCTCGGCACGCCACCAGCCGCCATCAGTGAGAAGGGCGCGCCCTTCGTCAAGGTCCGTAACCAAGCCGTGACCGGTAAAGCGAAATCGACCGCATATTTTGAGCACTCCGCACCCGGAGAAGTCGACAAAATGCGGGAACAAGAACTCGAGGCGTTCGTACGCGACCGCACGAACTGGCAGTCCGCTAACCCTGCACTCGGTATCCGGATCTCCGAAACCACCATTGAAGGCGAACTCGACCGAATGTCGCCCCGCTCCTTCGCCCGCGAACGCCTCAACATGTGGCCTACACCCGTCGATGACACCACCAAAGCGATCGACAAGAAACTGTGGAAGAAGCGCGCACTCAAGAACCCATCCAGCGAGTGGCCGCTCGCCGCGATCGGGCTAGATATGAACCCGGAACGCTCCAAGGTCACGATCGCGATGGCCGTCTACTCCGATACCGGCGTACATGTCGAGCTCGCCGCTAACGCCCCCTTCAACGATGAAGGCACCGAAGCACTCGTCGAATGGGTCATGAAAAGGGCCCGCCGCCGTATCCCAATCGTCATTGACTCCTTCTCCCCAGCGCGCTCGTTCGAACCCTATTTCAAACGAAAGAAAGCCAAACTCTTCATCCTGCAGACCTCCGAGTTCGGGCAAGCCTGCATGGGCCTGTACGACGGCATCAAAGAAGGCACCGTCACGCACTTCAACCAGACGACACTCAACCTGTCGGCAGACGGAGCCACCAAGGACGCCATGGGCAAAGGCGGCGCCTGGAAATTCGCGCGCCAAAACCTCGATGTCGAACTCCAACCCATCATCGCCGTTGCCTGCGCCAGGTTCGGCGCGATCAAGTTCAATTCGCCTCCAAAATCTGGCGGCACGAAACCTCGACCCAATCATGCATTCGTTTAGGAAGGCGGTGACCACGTGACGCAAGAACTCGCCGGAGCTGAAGCTACGATCTTCCACAAACTGACGCGCCAGATCGCTTCCCACCGCCGCCGCAACCTCAACCTGTCCCTGTACGCGGACGCGAAGAAACGTATCGATAACACGATGATGTCCATCCCGAAATCGATGATGGACCTCGCTGTCGTGATCGGTTGGCCCGAGAAAGCTGTCGCCACCCCGGCACGGTGGATTAAACCGACTGGATACCGGCAAGTTGGTGACGGCACTATCGCCAGCGACATCAGCGTCGCTGTCAACGATGACCGTGTCCCTATCCTGGACAAAATGGCCACTCGCTCCAGCCTCCGGCACGGCTGCGCATTCATGTTCATCACCAAGGGCGACACCGCCGCCGGTGAACCTGAGGTCATCTACTCCGCGAAATCCGCGCTCGAAGCCACTGCGACCATGAACATGCGCACCATGCGAGTGGACGCGTCCCTGGAAGTCGTTGATAAGAAGCACTGGGTGCTCTACCTCGGCGATCGTGCCCTGGAAATCGAGTCCATTGGCACGTCCTTGTATGTCACGCGCGAAACCCGCACCAAGAGCCCGAACCCGTGCGTCCTGTACCGGTGGGACCCGACCTTAGAGCAGCCATTTGGACGTTCCCGCATCAACGACGTCGTTCTGGGACTGACCGAGCTCGCGGTACGTACCATCCTGCGTCTGGAAGTGCATGGCGAAGCGTACGCGATGCCCCGCCGCGCACTCATGGGCGCGCACGAAGCAGCCTTCACCGACAAGAACGGTGAACCCATCGACCCGCTGTCCATTCTCGCCACCGCCGTGTGGGGAATCCCCGACTTCTTTGATGAAGAAACCGGCGAATGGCGAGAGCCCCGCCTTGAGCAACTCACCCAAGGCTCGATGGAACCCCACATCGCGGCCCTACGCGCACTCTCGGGACTGTACGCCTCCGAAACCCACCTCCCGAAGTCCCTCGTCGGACTCCACACCGAGAACCCGGCCTCCGCCGAAGCGATCAACCTCGAATCCGCGCCGCTGGCCGACATCGTCTCCGACATGCTGCCCTACTATTCGCAGGCGCGCCGAGAGCTTGCCTACCACACGATGGCCATCCTCCACGGAGACACCCAGACCCTACGCAACGAGATGCGCAAGGTCCGGGCCACGTTCGAAGCCCCCGGCATGAACTCCGTTGCACAACAAATGGACATGGCCCTCAAACTCGGGGCGGCCCTCGAATGGGCCAAAGACACCGACACCTTCATCGACATCCTGCCCATCCAGGAAGCCCAAAAGGAACAACTCCGGAACGCGCGCGAACGCCAAACCGCCACCAACATCGCCCGCGACCTCATCAACGCGATCAACCGCAACACACCCCAACCCCCACCCGCCGCGACTGAACCCGCCCAAATCGAGGCCTAACCCATGGCGCTCGCGGACGAACTCATCGCGGAATACACGAAAGGGACGGACACGCTCGCGGATCTCGCCGATAAAGAGATCACGGCGTTTTTCGCGCAGCTCGACCTGACCAACCCTGCGGCGTGCCGTGAAGGCATCCAACGCGCCATGTACTACTGGGTGTCGAATTATGGGAAGGTCGCTGCCGAGCTCGCCGCCCAGTTCTATGAGGCCGCCGGCGGTAACCCCGCCGACCTCGCCACCGTCATTAACCCGCAACAGTTGCGGCGCGCTACGAACTACGCCACCCGGCATCTCTACAGCGAGGACCCGAAGAAGGCGCTCGCGAGTGTCACGCAGTTGGCGGACAAGTCGATTCGGCAGTTTGGTCGCGACACGATTGCTCGGAACTCGGTCCGTGACCGGGTCAGGTGGGCGCGGGTACCGTCCCTTTCCACGGGGAAGGCGTGCGCGTTTTGCATCATGCTCGCCTCCCGCGGCTCGATCTATGCGACGCAAGATAAAGCGCTGCAAGCCCAGGACGGGACGAGATACCACGGCGGGTGCCGGTGCCGTGCCATCCCGATCGGCCTGTTCCAGGCCTACCCCGAGGGTTACGACCCGGACTTCATGTACGAGGAGATCTACCTCAAGGCCCGCAAGACGTTGTCGGGTAAGGAAGCCTCCGATCCGAAGAAGATCCTCGCGGTCATGCGTCAGCAGTCCTCCGAATTCGTCGAGGAAGGCCACCACGACGATCTAGAATCCGCGGCATAACCGCGGCCCTCAGACTTCCGTGCCGAAAGGGCACGGCAAGACAACCACCACCTCCGCCCGAAATGGGCACCCGCGTACCCGGAATGGGTGCAGGAAGGAAGCACACCCATGGCTAAGTCCACGTCCGATCCCGTCGAACTCCCCGAGAAAACCGAGACCACGACGGAGACCACGACCGTCAAGCCCAGCGATCTGAACAAGCAGAAGACCCCTGAGGCGAAGACGGAGCAGGACTCCGATATCGAGCACTGGAAGAAGCAGGCACGCACCTGGGAAGAGCGCGCGAAGCGCGACGAAAAGGACGCGGCCGCTTACCGGAAGCTCACGGAAACCAAGGAACAGACGGCCACGGAAAACAGTGAACTCAAGTCCCGGATTAGTGCCCTTGAGACACGGCTCATGGTCAGCGATGCCGTGATCAAGCACAACATCCCCCAGGACTACGTCTCCCTCGTCAAGGGCGAGACCGAAGAAGAGATCGCTGAGTCCGCGAAGCTCGTCGCAGACCTTGTGACGCAGAACCACGGTGTCGTGCATTCCTCATCCACCACCGGCGGCGAAGCCGCCAACACCTCAAGCACCGCTGCGGGCCGCGATCGATTCCTGGCCCGCAAAAACCGAAAGGAGCACGCGAATGCCTAATTTGCGCGCACAGAAGTTCGGCGGGGAAGACCACAGCTGGCTCGTGAACGGGCACGCCCTCCGCGATGGCATCACTGCCTCGCTGAAGGTGGAGACGTTCAAGGCCCAGGCTAAGGACGGCCAACTGCTGTCCGGTACCCCCGTCGATTACAGCGACCCGGGCGACCTCAAGCCCTTTACCGACGCGGCAGGCGCGAAGCTCGGCTTCATCTTGCACAACCACGCCATTACCGGGATTCTGGACACCAACATTAATGTGGCTGTCCTCGTGCACGGCATCGTTCACGCCGAGAAGGTTCCCGGAGAGTTCACTGTACCCGCGACCGCTGATGCCAGCGGTTTCACGTTCGTGAAGGGGGAGGCTAGCTAATGCCACTCTGGACTGATATTTATGATCCGGCGGAACTGACCGGGTTCGCGCGCGCCGCGTTCGAGGACCTCGAAGGCCGCGACGACTCCCTAGCTCGGTTCCTGCCGAACGCCCTCCGCGACGACATCACCGTCTCGTTCACCGTCGGGGAGAACGGTCTCGTCGAGGAAGCGGAATTCCGTGCCTACGACGCACCGCCCTCGGTCGGGAGCGTTGCAGGCGGCAAGCGTGTCGTCCTGGAACTGCCTGCTATCGGTCGCGAACACATCGTGCCCGAATACGCGCAGCTGAAGAACCGTAACGCTGGCGATGAAGCGATCCGCTCCGCCATCGAACGCGCCGCGATCCGGGCCGTGAAGGCTGTCGCCGAGCGTATGGAACGGCAGCGCGGTATCGCGCTACTGACCGGTAAGTCCACCATCAACCAGGTGAACTTCAAGTCGGATGACGACTTCGGTCGCGACCCGGCGCTGACGCACACCGCATCCCAGCTGTGGGATGCCGGAACCACCGGGCGGCTGGAGTTCCTGGAGCAGATGGTGGACCTGTACACCGAGAAGAACGGTGGCATCGCGCCCGGGGTCATCCTCGCGGGACGTAAGGCCGTGCGCCTGCTGAAGGCCGGTGATGACTTCAAGGCCACCACCGGCTCGCGTGTCATCTCCAACGCCGAGATGGGTGGTGTTCTCGATGACCACGGTATCCCGCCGATCCTGGCCTACAACCGTCGCACCCGCGCCGGCCTGGTCATTCCTGAGAACACGATCCTGTTCCTGCCTGCCCCGGGTGACCCGAACGACGAGTTCGGTACCGACCTGGGTGCCACGTACTGGGGTCGGACCCTGACCTCCCAGCACGAGGCATACAACCTCGCAGACGATGAACAGTCCGGCATCGTTGTGGGTGTCACCCGTGGCGACAAGCCGCCGATGATCGCCGAAGTCGTGTCCGACGCGATCGGCCTGCCGGTCCTGGAGAACGCGAACTTGTCCCTCGCTGTGAAGGTCGCGGCCTAACCCCAATAAGCCCCGGCGTGGCGCGCATCAATCGGACATGGAGTGCGCGCCACGCCGGCCCCTGAAGGAGACATCATGGCCACGTTCATCGTTAACACCTCCGCCCCTAAGGGCGGCGACATGCACTATTTCCACATCGGTGACACAGTGCCCGACTGGGCATTCGAACACCTCGGCGAACACACCTACAGCGGCGATGACGCACCCGCCCCGGAAGAATCCGAACCCGATACCCTGGACGAGGAAACCGTCGAAGACGAGACCGATGACTCTGAGGACAACGGGGAAGAGCTCGCCGCCGGCAACGACGTCGATGACCTCGACTTCACCGGCGCAGATCCTGAGCCTAAGAAGACCACCCGCGCCCGCCGCACCACGAAGAAGAAGTAGCCATCGTGGACGAGTTCCTCACCCTCGAACAGCTCCGCGTCAAGTGGCCCGCCGTCGCGGACAAAGACGAAACCGACGTCGAGTTCACGCTCCGTGAAGCCAACATGGAAGTCGGGAACACGCGCGGAGTACGCGAACGCCTCGCGAACGGGGAACTCGACCTCGAGACCGTCCAGTTCGTCGTCGAACGCATCGTGCGGCGCGCCCTGAAATCACCCGAGTTCGACGACCCGGGTGTCGCGTCCCAATCGTTCACGACCGGACCATTCACGGGCCAAGTCTCGTTCCGTAAACCCGACAACGGGGACGTGTACCTCACTAAGCGGGACAAAGCCCTCCTGGGGGTCACGGTCGAGACCGGGCGCGTGTTCTCCACCTACATGGGTGGCATCCGGTGAACATCCTCCGCCTGCTGAAGGTATTCCCGACCTATTTCTGGGTCGATGTCGTCGTCGAACGTGGTGGCGGAATCGACAAGCTCGGCAGGAACACTCCACCCACCCAAGTGCGAGTCGCCGCCAAGTGCCTCATCGCGCCCGGTTCCACGACCGATGCGCGCGGCCAAACGAACGAGAACCCCACCAGCCCCACCCTCTACCTGCCGCATATCAACGGACGCCGACAGTTCATGTTCCACCCCAGCGATGTCATCATCGTGCCCGACGGGCAGTGGATGAGCGGAACCTGGTCCATTGACGGACGCCCCGGTGACTGGCCCCTCGGCTGGGCCATCAGCCTGCACCAGGAAGGCCCAGCCAAACCCATCACCGCACCCGGCCCCGACGGAGGTGGCGAGTAGTGAAATCCCATCCCGTCCCAGGTTCCCGGCACTACCGGTCTATCGACGACGGCTTCGCGGAACTCGTCCGCTCCGAAGGCGTCGCCACGGCAACGAAAACCGCTGCCGAAACCATCGCGACCCGCGCCCGCTACCTCGAAGAAGCCAAAGGCTACCCAACCGAGAAACGCTCACGGTACCGCACCGAAAACCGGACGGTGAACATCGGTTTTAAACATAACCAGCGCGTCGGAGCCGCCGTCGTGCAAGAACTCGAATCCTGGCGCCCGATGCACGACCGAATCCTGTCCTGGGCGCTCGCGAACGCCGAAAGCATCCTGAAATGAATGACCTCGCTTACCCGGACGCGGAAGCCGCGCTGTACGACATTCTGTCGCGTGAAGGCTCGCCCGCGCACCCTACCCTCATCCTGCAAGTCGATGACTACGGGGTGCTTGTCGGTCCGTTCCCCATCGCGCACATCATTACCCTGCCCACCGGACGCGAATCCTATATCGATCGCACCGATGACATTCAGATCGATGTGTACACCCAGGGCGAGCTCGCGCGTCCAGCTGCCGAGGATGTGCGCCGCTTCGTGTGCGGCGAACAGATCGAAACCAGCTACGGGTTCATTGACGAGGTCTCCACGACCTCGATGCCCTCGAATCGGGATTCGTTCTACGACCGGATCCATAAAGCGTCGATGACGCTGAAGGTGGTCTCCCGCCCGTTGGAGACCTTCGCCTAATCGCTGACCAGCTGACCGCTGCCGCCCCCAACGGACCTACCGTCGGGGGCTTTGTCACACCCACCACCCAGAAGGGAAAACCTCTCATGCCCACATTTGACGAATTGCGGGTCGACGCAGACAACCGTCAGCTGATCCGTAAAGCTCAGAAGGCTGTCGCGTTCCTCGCCCCCATGTCGAAGGAACTCCCGGAAAAGCTCCTGGAAGCCGCCGGTACGTTCGCGGACCTGAAGACCGCAGGCTACCTGCCGGTCGGGATGGTCACGCCCGACGGATACAACTACACGCGAGACATCGAGAAGGAAGACATCGATGCTCTCGGCTACGCATCCCCGGTGCGTAGCGATGTCACGCGCGTGCCCCGATCGGTGACGTTCACTGTCCTGGAAAAGGGCCGCAAGCACATGCTCGAACTCATCTATGGTGCCGACCTGTCCGGCGTGACGCAGGACCCGACGACCGGCGAGATCGTGTTCGATGAGCCCGATATGCCAATCAATAAGGAATACCGCCTCCTGATCGTCGCGGTTGATGGCCCCGCCGACGCCCTGTGGGTGATGGGCAAGGGCTTCCATTCCGTGAAGCTGTCCGGCGGTGGATCCGAGCAGTGGCAGAAGGAAGGCCCCGCCTCCACCGAGATCACGCTCGACGTGTCCTCCGATGACGAGACCGGCACTCCCGTGCGTCACTACCTCGGTGGTACCGGTGCCCTGAAGCATAAGGACGTCCTCGGTTTCGTCGCCGCGTAACCAGTCTGTGGCGGGCCGGGCACTTGTCGGTGGCCACCCGGCCCGCCACACCACCATCAACGGCCACCACCCCCGCAGCTAAGGAGCCTCCCATGAGCGGAAAGACCGCCGACCTGTACGTCCTGACCAAGGGCGACCTCACGATCCCGACCAGCCTCGTCTCTGAGAAGAACCGCCTCCTGAACGAGGGATTCACCCTCGACGAGGACAAGGACACCAAGACCGAGACCGAAGCCTCGAAGTCCGAGTCCTCGGATAAGACCTCGAAGCCCGAGACCGCGAAGACGGCCAGCAAGAAGTAACCCCACAAGGAGACACGATCATGGCTACCGACAAGATCCAGCCCACCGCATCACTCAAGGCGATCAAGCGCGAGGTGAAGAAGCCGGAACCGTACCGGCTCGCGCTGTCTGACTCGAAGATCATCACGTTCCCGGACATCTTCGACCAGGACTCCGAAGCCGCCGAAACCCTCATGGCCCAATGGCAGACCGGGCAACTCACGCACTGGCAGTTCCTGGACCAGTGGCTGTCCGAAAAGGACGCTGCCGCGCTCCGTAAGGAACGATTGACGCTGCGCGAGCTCCTCGCCGTCGTCCAGTCCGCCCAAACCTACTACGAGGGCATCTGGGGCACGCAGGGGGAAGAGGACGCCTCCGACAGCTAATCGAGCGTTACCGGGCCGAGGTCCGCGCCGACCTGCAACAGTTCTACGGCGTGGACCTCGCCCAGTGGCTCGCTGACGGGCGCATCATCGCGCTCCTCGACCTCATCGAGCAGCTGCCACGCACCGCTCGCCTGTGGGAGGCGCAAGCCCAAGACCCCGAAGTCGCCGCAGAGCGACTCAACCTCGAAGAAACCCAGCCCCCATCTGAAACCGCGAAAGAGGCATGGTCGCCACGAGTAGCCGAATGGGGCCTAAACGAGCAAATGATCGCGGACCTCATCGACGCGGTCGAAAAACAGACCTACATCCTGGCCTCCATCCATGGGGGTAAACCCACCAAACCCGGCCCATTCCCACGGCCCCGCACCGCGCTCGAAAAGGCGCGCGAAGCCCGCGATATCGAGTTCGCGAACACGACCATGGCCCTGTTCGGATTCGACGAGGCCGATTTCTTTTAACCCCCTACCGAGAACGGAGGTCACCCCATGCCGGTTGTCGGTATCGCCGAAGTTCTCATCCGCCCCACGTTCAAGGGCATGCAGCAAGACATCGGAAAGGAATTCGATGATCTAGCTAAGAATCCGGCCGCCACGAAAACCGGCAGCGTGTTCGGTGGGAAGGTCGCGACCGCGGCGAAGAAGGCCATGAAAGCGGGCGCGGTCGCAACGGGTGCCGCTGTCGGTGGCATCATCGCGACCGGCCTGAAAAAGGGCTTCGATCGCCTCCAAGCCATCGAGCAAGCCAAAGCGAAGCTCGTGGGCCTCGGACACTCCGCGAAGTCGGTCGAGACCATCATGGGGAACGCGCTTGCCTCCGTGAAGGGCACCGCGTTCGGTCTTGGTGAGGCGGCGACTGTTGCGGCTAACGCTGTCGCCGCAGGCGTGAAACCCGGCAAGGAGCTAGAACGCACTCTGAAGCTCGTGGCTGACACGTCCACGATCGCGGGCCGTGACATGGGCGAAATGGGCGCGATCTTCAACAAGGTCGCCGCGTCCAACAAGGTGCAGATGGACGTCATTAACCAGCTGCATGACGCGGGCGTCCCTGCCCTGTCCCTCATCGCGAAGCACATCGGTAAAACCAGCGAAGAGACCGCGAAGATGGCGTCCAAGGGCGAAATCGATTTCGCGACGTTCCAAGCCGCCATGGAAAAGGGTGTCGGCGGCGCGGCCCTGGAATCCGGTAAAACCCTGTCCGGCTCGTTCAATAACGCCCTCGCGGCCCTCGGACGCGCGGGAGCAAACCTCCTATCGGGCGTGTACCCGAAGTTCCAGGAATTTTTCTCCAAAGTCATCGACTGGATGGAACCGATCGAGGACCTCGCCAAACGTGCCGGCGAGAAGATCGCGGAACTCCTGGATGACGCGATCGCCAAGGGCAAGGACGCCGTCAAGTGGCTGAAGGAGAACGAAAACTCCATCAAGCTCGTGGCCTCCGCGCTCGCGGGCGCTGCCACCGCCTGGGGCCTGTACAAGGTCTCCGTCGGTGGTGTCTCCAATATCCTCAAGGCCGTGACCGCCGCGCAAGCCATGTGGAACGCGGTCTTGGCTGCGAACCCGATCATGCGCATCGTTACCGTGATCGGCGCGCTCGTCGGTTCCCTCATCTACCTGTACAACACGAACGAGGACGTCAAAAACGCGATCGATAGTGCCTGGAACTGGATTAAGGACACGATCTCCACCGCGTGGAATGACTACATCAAACCCGCATGGGACGCCATGTCAGGGTTCGTCACCAACACGCTCGTCCCTATCTTCCAACGCATTCGGGATGTCGCGAAACAAGCCTGGGAAGGCATCAAGAACGCGGTCGCGACTGCGTGGAGCTACCTCCAGCCCGTGTTCAACACGATTGGTTCCGTCATCCAAGGAATCGGGTCCGTCTTCCAGTGGTTGTGGATTAACATCATCCAACCGATTTGGGGACTGATCTCGTGGTGGATTCAGGTCCAGTGGAACGTCCTGCGCCTCGTCTTCGACCTCATTGTCTTCGCGATCAAAAACGTTGGCTCGTTCTTTTCCTGGCTGTACAACAACGTTATTAAACCGGTCTGGGACTGGATCTCTAACCTGATCTCCAGCGCATGGAACAACTACATCAAGCCCGTATTCTCGGCCATTGGGGACTTCCTCCAACGCACCCTCGGCCCCGCCTTCACGTGGTTCCGGGACACCATCGTCGCCCCCGTCTGGAACGGCATCAAGGACACGATCTCCTCGATCTGGACCAAAGGAATCAAACCCGTCCTGCAAGCCTTTGGTGACTTCTTCACCAAAACCCTTCCGGGATGGGTACAACGCGGCGCAGAACTCATCGGCGACGCCTGGAACGGTGTCAAGAACTTCTTCGCCGTCCCCATCAACTGGGTCCTGGAAAACGTGTGGGACAAGGGCATCAAAAAAGCGTTCGACAACGTCGCTAAAGCCGTCGGCTCCGGCGCACGCCTCCCCGCAGCGGGCCGCATCGGCGGCACCAAAGCCTCCTCCTACGGACTCCCCTCCTACGCCCGCAGGGCACGCGGCGGCTACACCCACCCCGGCTGGACCCTCGTAGGTGAAGAAGGCCCCGAACTCGTCAACTTCACGCAACCCAACCGCGTCTACACCGCAGCCGAAACCGCGAAGGCGCTCGCGGCAGGCCGTGACCTCGACCCGCGTCTGGCCCGCCAAGCCGTGGGACGCACTCCACGCGAGTCCATGGTCGCTGCCGGCGGGATCTCCGACTGGGCATCCAGCACGTGGGGAGCTATCAAGTCTGGTGCGAAATGGGCGTGGGACAACACGGGTGGACGCGCCATCAAGTGGGTGCGTGGTGGTCTCGCGAAAGCCGCCGACTTCATCTTGCGTCCCCTGCAAGCCCTCATCTCCCGCACCGTTGGACAGTGGGGACACATGGGGTCGGTCGTCTCCGGCATGTCCCAACGCTCCATCGACGCCCTCGTGAAATGGATCCGCGGCCACGACGAGCAGGCCATCGCCGATGGCGGCGCAGAATTCGTTGGCACCACCGGCGGTTTCGCCCGCCCCTCCCGCGGCCCCATCACCTCCTGGTACGGCCCCCGCTGGGGCGCATTCCACGCAGGCGTTGACATCGCCGGAGGCGGACCCACCTACGCCGCCTGGAACGGCAAAGTCGCCAAAACCGGATGGAACATTGTTCCCGGACGAACTGGTATCGGCATTCTCCTGTCCCACGGTGGCTCCAAATGGACTTATTACGGGCATAACCCCGTCGGCGGAGTCGTCGTCAAACCCGGCCAGGAGGTTAAGGCCGGGCAACGTATCGGCGCGCAAGGCGCGACCGGCAACGTCACCGGCGTCCACCTGCATTTCGAGGAACATCGTGGCGGCATCGGACGCGCCGTCAATCCCGGCTACCTTTTCCGGGACCGAGGCGGAAACCTGCCCCCAGGCCTCTCCATGGTTCTGAATAACACCGGACGTGATGAATGGATTCTTAACGACAACCAAATGCGGGCGCTCGCGGCTCGTGCTCAGCAGGTTGCTGCTTTCCCGGACGAGGTCACGCTCCAGGTCGGGGATGAGGAATTCCCTGCCTACCTGCGACGCAAGACGGATGAGCGCCTCACTGAGCATGTGGCGGATTTGCGGCAGTCGAAGCGGCAATTGACGGGAGTATAGGCAATGGCGATTTCGTGGGGCGCGTGGGCTGGTGGGCGTGTGCGGCTGGGTGTGGAGTTTATTCAGACTCCGGGAACAGTCGCTGCCGCTACGTCGTCGGTGTCGTTGAATGCCCGGGTGTATGTTCAGACGCGTTATTCGCTGACGGATACGACGAACTCGTTGAGGGTCGGCGGGTCGTGGTCCTGGACGGGGACTGCTTCGATTTCGCATTCGTCGGGTACGACGACGCGCGTGTATTCGGGCACGATCAGCGTGCCGGTCTCGTACACGTCTACGACGCGGCGTTCGATCTCGGCCACGTTGACGGGTATCGAGGTTGTTGGCCTGTCCACGCCGATCACGGTGTCGGCGTCCCACACTGTGGGCCGTCGTCCCGTGGACCTGCCGCGTACTCCCGGCCCGCTGACCGTGTCGCGTGAATCCGACACGCGCCATATCGTCTGGTATTCGGCGACGAACCCGGGACACCCCGCGAATCCGACCGATAGCCTCGTTATTGAGCGGTATGACTCGAATCGCGGCAGCTGGCGGGATATCGCGACCGTCTACCCGGAATATTCGTCGTATGCGGACCAGGGCACCGTCCCGAACGAACGCTACCGGTATGGTGTGCGTGCCCGTAACGGTGCCGGGGATTCGGCGCGCGTGTTCTCTGAAGGGTGGACGTATACGACTCCGTCCGCGCCGACGAGCGTCTCTGCCGAGAAAACCAGTGGCGACATCACCGTCACGTTCCGGCAGAACGATGCCTACGGCACCGCCTATAACATTTTTGATTCCCCGGATGGCGGCGAGTTCGTCAAGGTTGGGACGGTGGCGGGCTCCGCCACCGAGTTCACGCATACAAACCCGGACCCGTCGGTGACGCACACCTACCGGGTGCAGGCTGTCGCAGGGACTATTCCGGGCGTCATGTCCGCCTCCTCGAACACTGTGCAGCTGTTGACGGCCCCGGCTGCGCCCTCCCAACTCGTACCCTCGGCGGGCGCATTCGACGCCACCAAAACAGCCACGTTCACGTGGCGACACAACGCGATCGACACGACCGCGCAGAGCGCGTACGAGCTGAGGTACCGGCTCGTGGGCGCTACCTCATGGACCTCCAGCGGCAAAACCACCTCCCGCACCCAAGCGCGCACATTCGCGGCGAACACGTTCGCTAACGGACGCACCTACGAGTGGTCAGTGAGGACGTGGGGTGATCACGCGAATGCCTCGCCCTGGTCAGCTGCCGCCGTGTACCGCACATCTGCCGCGCCCTCGGTCACCGTCACCACGCCCGGACAGACCGTGATCTCGGCCAGGACGACTGCGGCCTGGACCTACTATGATCCGGAAGGCACCGCCCAGTCCGGCTACCGCGTCCGCCTCGAAACCAGTGACGGTATCGAGTTATATTCGGTGACGCGCACGTCGTCGGCGTCCTCGCATGCGATCCCCACCGTCCTGGCCGACAAATCCTCCTATGTGCTGTTTGTCGCGGTCCGTGACGGGGAGGGTGTCTGGTCCGCTGAATACCAGCGTGTGTTCTCGGTCGAGTACGCGCAGCCTGGCGCACCGACTGTTGATCTGTATTGGGATCTCGAATCGGGTGCGGTCATGGTGTCGGCTGCGGCGACTGCTGCGCAGGTCGCGACCGAGAAGCTCACCATCGCGCGGAAACAGCCCGACGGCACGTGGAAAGTCCTCGCCGATAACCTGCCGACCGAGGTCGCGATCACTGACCCAATCCCGCCCCTGGACCAGGACGTCGAGTACCGCGTGACAGCGACCTCCAGCATCGGCTCCGAACGCGACACCATCGCCACCGTTCACACCCGGTCACGTGGCTGGGTGTACGTCAACCACGGCCAAGGATTCACGAACGTCACCAAGGTGCGTGACAACGCGACCATCGAGTTCACCCCCGGCCAGGAAAAGGTCCGTAAAGAACGGCTCGGGCGTACGTATCCGACGGAGATCATGGGGGAACGCCGTACCGGGAAGGTCTCGCTGTCGGCGCAGATCGGTGGCGGCTCCTCCACCTACGAGGAATGGGAAGACCTGACATTCCGGCCCGCACCCCTGTGCTATCGGGACCCGTTCCGCAAGCTGTTTGTCTCGGTAGATCCCGTCGCCACGTCGTTTAAACGCATCAAACAAACCATGAGCGTTGCGTTTGAGCAGGTGCATCATGTCGAATAAGCCGGTGCTCGCGGGCCACCGGTCCGAGAAATACTGGGTCAATATTCTGAACCGGCACGACGTGCCCATCGGCGTGTTGGACGGGTTCGAGTCCGGCAGCATCTCCCTGAACGTGAACGCCACCATCCGTGGTGGCGGCTCCCTGGACTATACGGGCCCCGAAATCGAATGGCACGACTACCGGTTACAGCCCTGGTTCCACGCCATCGACGAGACCACGGGCGAAGAAATCAAACGGCCCCTCGGTATCTATTTGCCGACGGCACCCGGCACCAGCTACGACACTGCCCGCGCGCAAACGATTGAGCTGTATGACAAGACCGACATTCTCAATAGCGAGAAATACGAGCAGACGTTCACGGTTCCGGCGGGCGCGAACGTCGTCCAATGGGTGCGCTCTATCATCGCGTCAACGGGTGAGACCGCGATCGCGATCGACGACTCAGACGAAACCCTGCGCACCGCGCAAGTGTTTGATCACCAGTTCACGAAACTGCAGATCGTGAACAAGCTGCTGGATTCGATTGAGTATTTCGCGCTCTGGTGCGACGGGTGGGGCGTCTACCGGTCCGGGCCGCGTAAACCCCCGCAACAGCGCGCCGTCGAGGTCATCCTGGAGGACACCGAAGACAACGCGCTGTACGACCCGGCGTTCACACATGATTACGACTCCTACCGGGTCGCTAACCACGTCGTGGCCCTGTCGGAGACTGATGGCGAGAAACCACCGTTGCGCGCCTCGGCTAGGAACGACAACCCCGATTCGCCGTTCTCGACCGTGCGGCGTGGACGTGTCATCACGCGGTTCGAGGAATCCGTCGAAGCCACGTCCCAAGCCGTCCTCCAAGCCTACGTGAACCGGCTGCTGTGGGAGGAACAGCAAGTGCTCTCGAAATTCCAGATCAAACATGCCCACGTGGACACGTGGTTCAACGACGTGGTCACGTTCCGTGCCACCCGGTGGGGCATCGACGTGCCGTGCGTGATCCAGAAACACGACATCACGCTCAAGCCTGGTGAGGATGTCTCCACCGAGTTGAGGGAGATCGTCAATGCCTAACCCCCTGTTGCCCCTCATCGAGGACGAATACATCCGGCCCGTCGCGCAGGCAGCGACCTACCGTGAAGCCCTCGTCACCAAGATCGGCCCGATTGTTGAGGTCCGGTTTTTCACCGACACCGATTCGACGCCGCTCACGAAACCGCCCCTCGTCGCAGGCCTGGCCGTTGGGGACATGGTGATGTGCATGATCCTCGGCCAGTCGCTGACGATCGTCGGGAAATATGGTGGCACGACACCCCCCGCACCGCCCGACAACACGGTCGTGATTGGTGGGGTGCCGTATGTGGCGTCGGGTGTGTCGGGTCCGCCCCCGATCTTGTACGAGCAAAAGCATGCGCCGGTGTATGTGGCGCGTGGGTCGATCCCGACCCCCTATATCCCGCCCGCCGGGTACGGATTCGACGTCTACACGCTCACCACGACGGGCTACACGTGGGTCTCGGTGTATAACCAGTCCGCGACTTCGATCGGGCTGAATGTGCTCCAGGTCGGCAACCCGAACGAGTCCGCGCTCTCCCGGGTGGGCTGGCGGCTCATCAAACTCTAGGAGGCTGCTGTGGCAGACATTCTCGCAGGCCTATCGTGGCCGGACCTGGGCGCGACCGCGATCCTCGCGATCGTATTTTTCATGGTCGTGACAGGCCGCCTCGTGCCACGCTCAACGGTCGAGGACCTGCGCGCCGATATCCAGGCCATGCGCGAAGCCAACCAGTCGCTCACGGACGCTAACCGCGACCTCATGGAGCTGAACCTGCGGCTCACGGTCGCCGCCGAAACCAGCGCCGACGCACTCACCAAACTGAAAACCGCCGCCCAAATCCAGGGAGGGGGTGACGACCAGTGACCTGTGTCCTGCGCTGGCCGTGGCCACGCCGCGAACCCCAAATCTCGCGCGAGGCACGCCTAGCCAAACAACGCGCAGCCGAAGCGGTCGAGCAGGCGCGCCGCCGCCGCCCACACTCGGAGGCAATCGCGCGCATCGTCGAGGTCCACCGCGCCGAAAACCATCTCGCTGAGGCGTTTTCTGCCGTATTCCAACTGAGGGAGCACTAAAACCTATGCACGCGCTCGCGACCGCCGCGCTCATCGTCGCGGCACTCACCATCCTCGCCTACGTCACGATCTACACCGCGAATTATCCGTGGTGGCGCTCGCGCCATGGGCGCTCGCTCGTCGGTTGGCCGCTCGTCGTCGGCGCACTCACCGGCATGTGGGGACTCCTACGGCTCATGGGGTCACCCGCGCCCGGAAACGGCGCGATCATCGTGGGTTGTGTTGTGCTCATGGCCGCGACGACCCAGCGGCTCCTCATCCTCCTGAGGGTGATCCGCGCGAACCGCGACCAGAAACTCTCAACCTAACCTGCCCGACCTAACCGCCGGTTAGGTAGCCCGATAAGGCCCGCCCAGTGTGGCGGGTTTTTTCACACCCACGGAGGCCGCATGAAACTGATCCCGGGCGCTATCGCGCGCCCAATCTCCCGAAACTACACGCCGCGTCGCCGTGCGCGCACGGACGCGGTAATCCTCCACGTCGCCGTGAGCAAGGCGCGTTCACTGCACGGCTGGTTCAACAACCCCGCCGCCAAGGCCAGCTCGCACCTGTACGTCCGTAAGGACGGGTCGATGGAGCAATACGTGTCGCACGAGCAATCCGCGTGGACCTCGGGCGCTGGCTCCTACCGGTCCATCGGCATCGAGACCGAGGGCATGGGCATCGAACCGTGGACGGCAGCGCAGCGCGAGACCATCGCCCGCGTCCTCGCGTGGGCGCACAAAACCTACGGCGTGCCGCTCGCCCTCATGGACTCGTCCGCGCCCAGAGCTCGCGGCACCGGCTGGCACCGCCTCGGCATACCCATGACCCGCGCCCAACTCAGCCGCGGCGTCTCGTACACGGGCGGCGAACTATGGTCCCGCGCCGTCGGGAAAACCTGCTTGCCGACCGATGTCACCGAAGTGCTCACCAAGCGCGGCTGGGTGCCCCTACTCGAGGTTGCAGACACCGACCTCGTTGCGTCGGTTGACGGTGCAGGCCGAGTCTCGTTCGACACCGCCGAGAAGATCGAGCCATATGTGGCGCAGGTCATCACGGTCGGCAAGTTCGAGTCAACCCCCGATCATGACTGGGTAGTGAGCCGCCCCGGCCCATCAAACTGCCTGGACTGCGATTTCTCCGGCAAGCGCCGAGCTGTAGGTGTGCACCGCCAACACACCGGCCACAACCTCAAGAGAACCGATCAGTGGGTGAAGGTTCCTGCCGCCAAGCTCCGTCGCGCGGACACGGCCCTAGAAGTTGCGCCCCGCGACGAAGGGCTGCCCCTCACCCTCGATGAAGTGCGCATGGCTGTCTGGCTGTTCGCCGACGGGCACTACATGAGCGAGAACGGATCCGGCTACTACGGCGTGGAGTGGCACTTCAAGAAGGACCGCAAGACCGAGCGCGTGACCGCACTACTGGACCGCCTAGGGGTTGCATACAGCCTCGGTGCACGCAGTGACGGCACCAGCGCAATTCGCGTGTGGGGCGACGAGGGTCGCTTCCTGATCGACCTGCTGCCTACCAAGCGGTTTACGCCGGACTGGCTGGCGGTTTCCCGTGAACAGATCGACGCGATGTGGGAAGAGCTGCGCCTGGCTGACGGCGCATCCACGGTGCCCGGCCACATCTGTTTCTCCCGCGATAAAGAGTCGCTCAACGTCCTACAGGCGGCCTCGACGCTGAACGGGGTCTCAACTCGCATGTGGCACACATCCGGCCTCTGGTGGCTCGCAATTCGCAAGAGCCGCCACCGCTACGAGGTGAGGCCGCCCACTCGCGAGACCGAAGTCGCGTGCCTGACGACCGTCAACGGCACGTTAATCATCCGCCAACGCGGGCAAGTGACCGTGACCGGCAACTGCCCCGGCAGTGCGTGCATCGCCCAGATTCCCAGCATTGTCTCGCGTGCCCGCATTATCGCGGGCCTCGACAAACCGAAACCGAACCCATCTCCTGCCGACGCGCTCGCCGAGGCAGGCATCCTGATAGGAGACACCATGAAAAACGTCGGCATCTACACGAACCGCGCGGACGGGACCCGCGTCTACGCGATCCTCAATCCGGCCAGCGGGTTTTTCCACAAATTCACCGGCGGGACCGGCAAAACACTGGCGGGCACGTATGTGAACCCGCTCGCTGCCGCGTTCGACACCGGCTCCTGGCCATTCGTCACGCAGTCCCACATGGATGTCATCGAGGAGGCGTGCGCCCTGGTTCGCGCTGGACTGGTCCGCGCCCAGGAGCCCTCTGACGGAACCAATAAGGAGTGACCATGGAGACCATCGACATTTCAACCACCGCACTCATGACTGTTCCCGGCATCGCCGGTATCGCGTCCGCGTTCCTCACCGCACTGTTGACGCGCTGGACGACCCTCGCGCCGCGTTGGCGGCCCTGGCTCGCGCTCGCCGTCGCAGTCGCCACCACGGCGATCGGCGTGTGGATCACCTACCGCCCCGAATCGTGGGAGGTCATCGCGGTCCAGATCGCTGCCGTCGCTGGTGTCGCCCAAGTCGTCTATACGGCCCTGAAGCCCGCGCTCAAGCTGCTCAACGGCGACACGACCACGGTGCCGCCCGTTGACGCCGAGGTTGGGCCAATCCCCGCCGACTATGGGACAGCCGTCGTGACTGGTATGCCCACCGAGACCGCGATCGTTGAGCCGCCCACGGACGGTATCGAGGCGATCGCCACGACCGAGGCGGTAGACCGTGGCGATTAACCTCGAAACACTCGCTGCTGACCTGCGCGAGATGAGCAGCCAGGACTGGGAGGCGATGCGCGATATCTGGTCCGCCGAACACGTGCGACGAAACGAACTCGCCGCGCTACCGGGCCAGATCGATCAGGTCGCCGACCGGCTGCGCGGAACAGAGCGGCATGAGCCGGGCGCAGAGTTCGTACCCCCGACCAGCTCGATGGATGCCTATATGGCGGGAGAGACCATCAGCCAGGACGGTCAGGTCTATACGTGCACCGTGGATTGGACGCGCTGGGGCCCCTCGGTCCTACCCGACGCGTGGCAGGCCACTGACGAGGGCGAGGAGCCCTAGCCACATTCAACTCACACCCTACGCGCAGCGAAGCGGCCTCACCCATGACGGGTGGGGCCGCTTTTTCGCGTATGTGGGGCGCGCGCGAGAAAGGAAGAACAAGGTCCACGCACGCCCCAGGCTTATTCTATGACCCTGCGCCGCGCCAGCGACGAATCGTTGAGCGGTGCCGCCCAGTCGCGCGCGACAGCTCCTCGTCGCTCACACCCAACACGCTTGACGCGTTCACCGCACCCTGCAACCGCTCCAACGCCGCGAACGCTGCGCGCGCTGCCGCCGCCTCCGCCAGGACGACCTCGCGCAGCTGCGAGTCGCCCAGCACGATCTCGATCACGCCCGTGCAGTAATCCTCCGGCTGCTCGTTCGGGGCGTGCTCGAACGCTGCCGAGATCGCCTCCACCTGCTCATCGCTCGCGTCAACGTCGCCGAGGTAGGCGCGCACGCCCTCGATCGGGTCCAGCGAGTCAGTCTGCGCGCGGGCCAGGCCCGCCTCATACTGTTCGATCGCGTCAACGATCGCGCGGTCAGGGGTGCGCTGCGCGGGTCCGCGCTTTCCCGCATACATGGGTTCGGGCCACTCTGCGCGCGGCACGAACTGCTCGATCGTCGGCCAATCCTCCGGGTCGTCCGTGCTGTAGGAGATACCCCCGGTTTCGACCGTGAACGCGGGGCGCACCTCGCCGTCGCGGTCCTCCAGGTGAAAACGAATAACAGCGTTGTCGGTTTCGGTTTCCAGCACCGCGCCCGTCGATGTGCGCTCGCGCCAGGTGGTCTCGGTCCAGTCGTAGGTGCTCATGATCTCTCCTAAAAAGTCGTGGCGGCCGGGGCGCTATCGCCCCGGCCAGCGGTGGTTAGTTGGCGTTCTCGGCGACGATGCCCCAGAACGTATCGGGCTCAACCTGCTCGATATCCCAGGAGCCAACCTCGTCGTAGCAGGCATCCAGGATTGCGTCGGTGTCGAACTCTTCGATCGTGGCGACCCCGCTGGCCTCGATGGCTGCGGTGAGGGCGATCATTGCGTCGTTGCGGGTGATGGTGGTCATTTGTTCTTTCCTTTCCTTGACCTTGTACCTCAATAGTACCACGGCGCTGCACCATTGTGGTACAGCAGGAGGGTAAAACATGTGTGGCGTTAGACACACCTAGCCGAGACGTTCCGCTAACTCCCGATCACGCTGCGCCGACGCGTGCTGATAAATCATCGCCGTCTGAATATCCGAGTGTCCCGCGCGTGCCATAAGCTCTGCCGCCGTCGCACCCGCCAGGCCGAACAATGTCAGGCCCGTATGCCGTAGCTCGTGCACCCCGATTCGAGGCACGCCAGCACGCGCACACGATCGGTGCAGCTCGCCACGCATCACGCGATCAGACATGTACCCACCCCAACCCCCCGTGAAAACCAGCGCGTCGCGCCCCGGCTCAACATCGCGCATGTGCGCCTCGATCACGTCACGCGCGCGAGGCGGAATCGAGACCGTGCGATACGACCGCGCAGACTTCGGCGCACCCACCACAGGCGCGCCCTTAGGCCCTCGTTTCACGCCCCGCTCAACCGTGACCGTCCACCGCTCCAGATCAATATCGGCGCGCTGCAACGCCGCGACCTCGGAGTAGCGCAGGCAGCACCACCCCGCGAGCGCGAACGCTGCCGCGAACGCCGGGGACGACGCGGCAGCGATGACCGCGTCCAACTGCTCGGCAGTGAGCGCCTGCCGTCGTTTACGCGGCGCATTAGTCGCAGGAATCGTCGGCGGTTTAATCGGAGCCACCGGTTTATCGCGCTCACTGGCGGCATTAATCATCGACGTGAACGTTCTGACGACGTTCTGCCGCGTCACCCGCGAACCCGTCATCTCATCGACGACCAGCTGCAAATCATCGCTAGTCAGGTCGCGCACCCGCTTTTCGCCCAGCACGGGCACGATGTGAGCGCTCAGGTTCGAGCGGTAGGAGCGCACCGTGTTCGGAGATCGCCCCTCGGCCTGTAGCTCGATCATCCACAGCTCAGCCCACTCCCGGACATAGAGCGGCGCGTCCGGCCCCGGTTTCTCGGCGGTGCGGCGACGACGACGCGGAGGAACCCACGTCCCGTTCAGAATCGTCGCCTCAACCAACGTCAGGTCGGCCTCAACCGATCGGCGCGTACGCCGAACCGGCGTGTAATAGTCCCGGCTGCGTACGCGGTAGCGGCCCCGTAACCTGCCGCCTGGCATGTCCTGGATGCTCCCAAACGACCTGCGCGCCCTCGCCATCACTCGGCCCTCCACATCGCCCTAGGGGTACATCTCTGATTTTATACCCCTACGTAGCGACACTAGCAGACGTTTGCAGGGCACTAGTGGAGTCTGTAGGCACCTACATGTCACGCCTAAAACCCCGTGATAATGCGGAAAACCCGGCAGATATGCGAAAACCCCCTCACGGGGGCTTTCGGTTTGCGGAGACGAGAGGATTCGAACCTCCGAGCGGGGATCACCCGCTACTCCCTTAGCAGGGGAGCGCCTTCGGCCACTCGGCCACGTCTCCATAAGCAGAACTAGCTTATCGGTTGCACCGCCGAAGAGAAAAACACAGGTGCATCACGTCGGCTGTTATGCGCGCGGAGGGTAAGGGATTCGAACCCTTGGTACGGTTGCCCGCACAACGGTTTTCAAGACCGTCACCTTCGGCCGCTCGGTCAACCCTCCCGGTCCCAGGAAGCGTTCACGACCTGGGCCGAACGCTAGTGTATCGCGCGCGGCGGAGCTTGCCACAACCGGCAATAATCCTGAAACACTGGGGCCATGCGTGCCATCGACCCGTCCACGTTCGCTATCTCCGACCTACCAACTCCCAAGCCGAAGGACGGTGAGGTCTTGATTCGCGTTCACGCCGCGGGCGTGAACCGAGCAGACCTCTTGCAGCGTGCGGGCCACTATCCCCCACCGCCGGGTGCCAGTGAGATTCCCGGCCTCGAGGTTGCGGGCACCGTCGTCGCCGCGCCCCATACCGCTCAGGGCTTGAGTGTCGGTGATGAAGTGATTGCGCTGCTCGCCGGTGGTGGTTACGCCGAGTTTGTGTGTGCGCCGGCGGTCCAGTGCCTGCCACTGCCCTCGGAACTGTCACACGTCGAAGGGGCAGGACTCCCCGAAGCCCTCGCAACCTCGTGGCTCAACCTCGTCGACCTCGCCGAGATCGCCGAGGGAGACACCGTGCTGATTCACGGTGGCTCGGGCGGTGTCGGCTCCGTTGCTATCCAACTTGCCGCCCGGCGTGGCGCGCGGGTGCTCACGACGGTGGGGAGCGCGGAAAAGGCCGCGCGCTGCCGGGCGCTCGGTGCGGAGGTCGCCGTTGATTATCACGACGAGGACGCAACCGAGCAGTTAAGGCAGTCGGCCGGCGAGGATGGCGTCGCGATCATCCTCGATATTTTGGGCGCCGGCGCCCTGGATTCCAATATCGATCTGCTCGCGCGCGATGGCCGCCTCATCATGATCGGCCTGCAGCAGGGCAGGACGGGGTCGATCAATCTCGGCAGTGTGCTGACCAAGCGACTGCAGATCATCGGCTCAACGCTGCGCGCTCTGCCGGTGGCGCGAAAAGGCGAGATTGTCGCGGCGATGCGGCACGCCGCGAGGCTCATCGCGCCACAGATTCATGCGAGCCTGCCGCTGGAAGAGGTGGATCGAGCCCACCAGCTCATGGACGATCCCGCGACCTTCGGCAAGATCATCCTGACTCTCGACTAACTACTCGCCGAGGTCTGCGACCGCGGGCGCAAACGCGGGCGCGAGCGGCAGGTCGGGCATGAGGAGCGCCTGCACCGCGTGGTAGATATCGGGCTTGCCTTCCCAGGTCCCAGCCGCGGGCGAATTGTGGCGATCGAGCTCGTGGATCCACTGCCCCGGCTGCGCGATGAGGAAGCGCTCGATGTAATCCCAGGCCTCGGCCGCGATCGCGGTGAAGCGCTCGGCGAGGGCAGGGTCCGCGAGCGCCGCAGCAATTCCGGCGGCGAAGGCTTCGCAGGCGACCCAGTGCATCCGCTCATGGACGACGGGCGTGCCGTCGAAGTCCGTCGTGTAAACATAGCCGGGCTCACCGTCGACGCCGAAGCCCTCTTGGGCGCCGGCCTCAATGAGCGCGAGCGCACCGTCCTTGATGCGCGCCGATCCGGCGCGCTCGATTCCGCGGGCTTCTAATTCGGCGAGCGATTGCAGTGCGAGCCGGCCCCACTCGAACCAGTGACCAGGGGTTGCGCCATAGGGCCGGAACGGGTCGGCGGGTTTATCGCGGTTGAAGTCCAAAATCGGCTCATAGTTCGTATCCAGGTGTTCGGGAAAGCGCCACTTATACTGCGGCGCGAGATCGCCCACGACCCGATCGATAATCCGCACCGCGCGCATGAGATACGTGTCATCGCCGGTGACCGTTGCGGCGGCGAGATAGCTTTCGACGGTGTGCATCGCAGCGTTCACGCCGCGGTAGGCTTCGGCCTCGCTGAAGCGGCGGTCATAGGATTCATAGACCATGCCAGCGTCCTCGTCCCACCAGCGCTCGGTGGATGTCGCGAGCGCATCATCCAAGACGGCCTGCGCACCCTCGATACCGGCGGCGCGGGCCGAACTTGCCGCCAGCACGACGAAGGCGTGCGCGTAGGCCTGCTTCCGATCGCCCCCGTCAGCGGCCGGCTCACCCGTCGCGGCATCGAGCGTGGCAACGTAGCCGCCGAAGTCTTCGTCGTGGAAGTGGTCGGCCAGGCTCGCGATCCCGTGGGTCGTGAGCGCTCTAGCTTCCTCGCGACTGAGCTCTCCGAGGTAGCGGTCGGGCAGCATCGATGCGAGGGCGAAACAGTGCGTCATGCGGCAGGTGATCCACAGTTCGATGCCACGTTCGGCAAGAATCTCGCCGTTGTCACCGAGGTAGCCAAAGCCAAACTCATGGCGCGCGCGGGCCCCCCAGGCTAGGAGGTCGGCGATCTCACGGGCTCGCGTCTCATCGGTGGGCAGCGTCATTGATGCGGTCATACCGTTAGCGTATCGGGCGGCGTCCCGGGACAAAAAGCGGCGAGTAGGAACCTCCTACTCGCCGCCTGTCGACTCGTGATCGGCGCTGCTAGCCCTTCACGGAGCCAGCGAGCAGTCCGCGCACGAAGTAGCGCTGCAACGCCAGGAAGACGCCGATCGGGATGATGATCGAGACGAAGGCGCCGGCCGTGAGCAGGTGCCAGTCCTGGCCGCGCGAGCCGGCCATTTCCGCAAGGCGTGCGGTCAGTGGCTGGATCGCGTTGTTGCCGCCCGTGAAGGTCAGACCAACGAGCAGGTCGTTCCATACCCACAGGAACTGGAAGATCGCGAACGACGCGATCGCCGGCACCAGCAGCGGCAGCATGATCTTCAAAAAGACGGTCACGTGCCCCGCGCCATCGACCTTCGCGGCCTCGATGAGATCCCTCGGGATCTCGGCCATGAAGTTGTGCAGCAGGAAGATCGCGAGCGGCAGGGCGAAGATCGAGTGTCCCACCCACACGGCGATATAGGGGAACATCTCCATCGCCGTGGAGCCCGCGAAGATCCGCAGCAGCGGAATCAGCGCCATTTGCAGCGGCACGATCTGCAGCGCAAAGACGGTAATGAACACGACGTCGCGGCCCCGCCACTGCAGCACGGAAAATGCGTAGGCGGCGAGCACGGCTACCGCGAGCGGGATGAGCGTCGCGGGAATCGTGATGACGAGCGAGTTCATGAAGTAGCTTGCCAGCGAGCCGGAGGAGGCTCGACCAAACAGCACCTCGTTGTAGTTATCCATCGTGAACTGCGGGTCGGTGAAGAAGTTCCACCAGCCCGTGCGCTTAATGTCGCGTTCCGGCCGGATCGAGGAGATGAACAGGCCAAACGTCGGCACCGTCCACAGCGCCGCGATGAGCAGCGCCACGAGCGAACCGACGCGCGAGGTGAGCATGCGCTTCGCGCTGGAGCCAAGGCGGTCATCCTTATCGCGCACGCGCTTGCCCGGCGTATCGGCGGGCTTGTCGCCGTCGTCGGTCTTGACGGCCGTCGTTCCGGCGCCCGCGAGATCGCGGGTTCCAGTGGCGGCCACGTCCTCGGGCACGCCATCCACGGGCGAGACCCGTTCCTTATCGCGATTGGTCTCACTCATGCCCCACGCACCTCCCGGTTAATGAGCATCTGACGAACGTTGTAGACGACGATCGGGATGACCAGCAGGAAGATGATGACCGACAGCGCCGAGCCGGTGCCGTTATTTCCGAAGGTAAACGACTGGTCATACATCTGGTTTGCCAGCACCTGGGTGCCGTACTTCGCGCCCGTCATGGTGCGCGGAATATCGAAGATCTTCAGCGTCGCGATCGTGATCGTGGTTAACACGACGACGAGGGTCGGCCGGATCGAGGGCACGGTGATCGACTTGAACATCTGCCAGGAGTTCACGCCGTCCAGCAGCGCGGCCTCTACGATGTCATCGGGCACCGCCTTGATCGCCGCGGAGAGCAGGACCATGGCGAAACCGGCCTGGATCCAGATCATCACGACGATGAGGAAGAACGTGTTCCACGGCGCGTCTTGCAAAAAGCGCAGCGGCTCTCCCCCAAGCCCCGTGATGACGGCGTTGGCGAGGCCGATCTGTTCTTGGGCCGCGCCCTTGTAGTCGTAGACGAATTTCCAGATGATACCGGCGCCCACGAACGAGATCGCCATCGGCATGAACAGCAGCGTCTTCGCTACCTTTTCAAAGCGCGACTTGTCGATGAGGATCGCGTAAATGAGTCCGATTCCGGTGGAGAGGGTTGGGACGAGCAATACCCACCAGAAGGTGTTAATGAACGACTGAACGGAGTCCGTGTTCGTAAACACCCACTTGTAGTTGTCGAGTCCGACGAAGGTGGTGGAGCGTCGGTCATAAAACGACATCACTGTCGTGCGGATCGCCGGATAAATGAGTCCGACGCCGAGCATGGCTAGGGCGGGACCTGCAAAGATGAGGGGAGCCGCCCAGCGACGCAGCCGTTCTGGCATCCGGTCAGCCAGTTTCGCCAGCGCCATAATGATCGCCACCACCGCGATCAGCGCCAGGACGGCCGCAAGCATCTGGCCAATCTTGGAGTTCAACATGGTGTCAGCCTTCTACAGTCCTGGTTGCCGGTTCGACTGTGGGGGCGGCCCCTGATGGTGACCGCCCCCAAGCCGAATCGGCGTCTGTCAGCTAGTTAGCCGGCCAGGACGCTTCGATGTCGTTCAGCACGCCATCGAGGTCCTTTTCCTTGTTCAGCCACTGGGTCATGCCCTTCCAGAAGGAACCGGCACCCACCTCAGAAGGCATGAGGTCCGAGCCGTCGAAGCGGACCACGGAGTTTTCATCCTGGAGCAGCTCGATGGCCTGCTTGAGCACGGGCGAGGAGGCCTTGGAAGCATCCACGGCCTTGTTCGCGCTCGTCACGCCACCGATCTCGACGCGGGTATTCGCCCACGTGCCGGAGGCCATGTAGGCCTGGACGGCCTCGGTTTCCGGCTTGTCGTTGAACGCGCCGACGAACTCGCCACCGACGAGCAGCGGAACTTCGCCCTCGTTGACCGGAGGCAGCGGGAAGGCGAACGCTTCGCCGTCTTCGCCGACGTTGGTGCCCTGCGGCCACTGCGCCTCGTAGAAGGAGGCCTGGCGGTGCATGAAGCACTCCCCGTCGAGGATCGGTAGGCCGCCGTCGTTAAAGGAGGTGTTGGCGATCGAGCGGGCATCGCCGATGCCGCCGTTGACGTACTTGTCGTCGGTCAGGATCTTGCCGACGTACTCGGCCGATTCCTTGATCTTCGCGTCGTTGAACGGAATCTCGTGGTTGACCCACTGGTCGTAGACGTCGCCGCCGCCGACACGCAGGACGAGGTCCTCGATCCAGTCGGTGGCGGGCCAGCCCGTCGCGCCGCCGGATTCGATGCCGGCACACCAGGGACGAGTGGAGCCCTCGGAGTGCTCGGAGGCGATCTTGTCGGTCAGCGTCATGAGCTCATCCCACGTCTTGGGGATCTCGTAGCCGCCCTCCTGGAACGCCTTCGGGGAGTACCAGACGAAGGACTTCACCGAGGCCATCAGCGGCGCGGCGTAGAACTTGTCGTTGACGGTGCCGTAGGCCTTCCAGTCCTCGGTCCAGCCCTCATCGACGAGCTTCTCGACCGACTCGGGGGCTTCCTTCACGTAGTTTTCTTCCACCATGCGCTTGAGCAGGCCAGGCTGGGGGAAGATCGCGAGGTCGGGGGCGTTACCGCCTTCGGCCTGGACGACGATCTGGTTTTCGAATTCGCCGATGCCGTTGTGCTGGACGGTGATGCCCGTGCACTCGGTGAACTTTTCAAAGGTGTCCTGCAGCTGGTCGGCTTCGACCTCGCGAATGGAGGACGTGATCGAGACCGTCTTGCCCTCGTGCTTGCCGTAGGCCTCGAAGTCCGAGCAGTCGGTATCGCCACCGCCGGTGGTGCTACCGCCGCCACCGCCGCCCAGGTTATCCGCCCCACCGCACGCGGCGAGGGTCAGCGCGATCGCTGCGGCCCCGGCGAGGGTCGCGGCTCCGCGACGTGTTGTGAACGTACGCATGTATGTTCCCTTCTGACTCATCCACCCGCGGAATGCGGATGCGCATACTTCTATGCAAGCGCTTTCAGAGGGAAATATCTACGAGTTGCCGCCGTGCAGCATTACAGTTTGGCAACAATTGTTTACTGACCCGATTTAGGTGGCGGACGCGACGCGAATGCGTCACAAATCGAGATGTCGATTGGAGCGGGCGAGCGCCCACGCGAGCGCGATGACGATGATGACCGCGACGCTCACGACGATCGTCGGCAACCACGGCGAGCCGATCGGCGAGGCGGCGTCAGGCGTCGGCGAGGCCGACGCTGGCACGAAGTCGGGGACCTGCTCGGTCGCGCTTAGCAGCACGCGCTGGCGGAAATCAACCGCTGTGATCGCCCCGCCCACGGCGGCCTTCGCCGCCGCATCAAGGGGCTGCAGCTCCTCCAATTGCGGGTCGACGAGATACGTCGCCGAGTTGGCTGGGTCCCGCAGCAGCAGGCTGCCGGCCTCCGCGCCGGCGACGGCACGCACGATCTGTTCGCTCTGCCCGCCGAGGGCGATAAAGGAGCCATCGGCCGCGATCTCCACGAGGTCGGCGGGCTCGCCGTCGGCCGAGACGACGGCGACAAACTGGGGAGCGCTGTCCGCGAGATCCTCGCGCGTCAGCCGGAGGCCGCTGCCGGCAGGATCCTCAGCCAGCAGGATGAAGCGGGCAAGGGGCCCAAAGGTGAGCTGGGCGCCCGCGAGCTTGCCTCGGGCGGGCGCGGGTGAAGATGTCTCGGTGGCAAGTCCCGCCACGTGGCGTGCCACCTCGCCGTCCGGCTCGACCGCGGCGGTGACGGCCGGCGGGATCTCTCCCAGGTTCGCGTCGTCGGTGGTGGCGAGCGCGAAGGGCGCGACGAAACCGATCGCGAGCATGGCCGCGAGGATGATCGCGATCGTGATCCGCACGTGGCGATTGCGCATCTTTCCTCCTAGACGCTCGCGCGCTCGATGAGCGTCGTCGGGAACACGTTTTGCTCCGGCACGGGCGCGCCCGTGAGCATATCCAGGGCGAGGCTCACGGCGGCTTCGCCCTGCAGCACGGGATCCTGCGCGAGGCTCGTGAGCGCGAGGACCTCGGACAGCTCCGAACCGTCAATTCCCACGATGGCGATGTCTGCCGGCACGCGCAGGTCGAGATCGGCGGCCGCGGCGAGCGCCCCGGCGGCGTGCACGTCGGAAAACCCGAGGATCGCGCTCGTATCGGGCCGGGTGCGCAGCAGGTCTCGGGCGGCGCTGCGGGCGGCTTCGCGATCGTAATCGCAGTGCGCGATCAACTCGTAGTCGACCTCGATCCCGGCGGCGGCAAGCGCATCGACGTAGCCGCGCAGCCGCAGCAGGGGCGGGCCTTCCTCGGCGTCATCGTCGGCCGGTCCCGTCAGGTGCGCGATCGTCGTGTGCCCGCGCCCCAGCAAGTAGCTCGTGGCCTCTCGCGCGGTGGAGTATTCGTCGATGTGGACGCAGGCTTGGCCGGTAACGGCGGGACCGACGAAGACAACGGGGACGTTCAGGGCTTGCAGTTCGGCGAGTTCGCCTGCCAGCAGCGGCAGGGCGACGACGATGACGGCGTCGGCGCGGCGGCGGAGTTTTGCGGCCTGAACGCGGCGGCGCTGGCCGGCGCCGGCCTCGTGCAGGGAGCCCTTGCCCAGGCACAGCAGCGAGGCGGTGAAGCCTTCGTCCTGCGCGGCGCGCACGATCGCCTCGCAGACGTTGGAGGTGAACCACATGTTGAGCTGGGAGCAGACGATCGCGATATTGCGCGTCGCCCCGCTGGCGAGCGAGACGGCGGCGGGCGAGGCGGAATAGCCGAGCTGCTCGGCAACCTGCGTGACCTTGGCGGCCGTCGCGGCCGAGACGTTCGGCAGGCCCCGAAGCGCTCGGGAGACCGTCGCCGTGGACACTCCTGCGGCGCGCGCGACGTCATTGATCGATGGCTCCACGCCCTTCATTGTGCCAAATGTGTTAGCGCGTGAGGATGGCGGAAAGGACGTAGGCGAGCCCGCCCTCGGTCACGGGGGCGGTGACCTCATTGGCCTGGGCTTGCACCTGCGGTGGCGCTTGGCCCATCGCGACGGAGTAGTGCGCCCAGGCGAGCATCTCCACGTCGTTGCTGCCATCGCCGACGGCGACGGTCGCGTGCGGCGCTATCTGCAGCCGGCCGCGCAGCATCTCCAGCGCTGAGGCCTTGGATACGCCCTGAGGCGCGATATCGAGCCATGCGCTCCAGCCGATGTAGTAGCCGACGCCGTGCAGGCCCGTGTCGGCGATGAGCTCGGCGAACTCGGCGCTCGGCACGTCGGGCGCGCGCACGGTGACGCGGGTGGCGGCCATGTGGCGCAGCCGCTCGAAGGGCACGATCGGCGGGGCGGTGGCGAGCTCGCCGTCGGGGAAGGCACCCGTCGTGTAGTGATCGCCGTTGCCGTCCTCGACGAGGAAGAGCGCGCTCGGGATGCGCTCGCGCAGTTGGTCGAGCGCGCTCGCCGGGTCAAAGGTGACGACGTCAGACAGGTGGTAGCCCGCGGGTGAATCATCGAATTGCAGCACGACGGCGCCATTGGCGCACACCGCATAGCCATCACTCATGCCGAGCTGGCGGGCGATCGGCAGCACGCCGTCGACCCCGCGCCCGGTGGCGAGCACCACGGCCGCGCCGCGTCGCCGCATCGCCGCGATCCCCTTGGCGACGACGGGGTGCAAATAGCCGTCGATCTGCACGATCGTCCCGTCGATATCAAGCGCGACGAGCAGTTCCTCAGAGGGCGCGAGGCTCGCTGGGGGCGAAAGGCGCGGGCGGGCGGGAGCGGACGTCATGGCTGCTGCTAGCGGACGGGCTCGATGACCTCCAGGCCACCGAGGTATGGCCGCAGCCCCTTCGGCACGATGACGGAGCCGTCAGCTTGCTGCTGGTTTTCGAGGATCGCGACGAGCCACCGGGTCGTGGCGAGGGTGCCGTTCAGGGTCGCGGCGGGCACGATGCCGTTCTCGCGCCGCTCGCGCACCTGCAGCCGGCGCGCCTGGAAGGTCGTGCAGTTCGACGTCGAGGTCACTTCCATCCACCGCTGCTGGGTAGGCAGCCAGGCCTCGCAGTCGTACTTGCGTGCCGCCGAGGAGCCGAGGTCGCCCGCAGCGATGTCGATGATGCGGTAGGGCAGTTCGACCTTGGCGAGCATCTCCTCTTCCAGCGCGAGCAGCTTGAGGTGTTCCTCGTGCGCCTGCTCCAGCGGGCAGAAGGAGAACATTTCGACCTTGTTGAACTGGTGGACGCGGATGATGCCGCGGGTGTCCTTGCCGTAGGAGCCGGCCTCGCGGCGGTAGCACGTGGACCATCCGGCGTAGCGGATGGGGCCCTCGCTCAGGTCGAGGATCTCGTCCTTGTGGTAGCCCGCGAGCGCCACCTCAGAGGTGCCGGTGAGGTAGAGCTCGTCGGCCGGCAGGTGGTAGACCTCGTCGGCGTGTTCGCCGAGGAAGCCCGTGCCGCCCATGATTTCGGGGCTGACGAGCGTCGGAGTCAGCATCGGCGTGAAGCCGTGGGCGATTGCCAGGTCCATCGCGCAGTTGAGCATCGCGAGTTCGAGGCGCGCTCCCATGCCCGTCATGTAGTAGAACCGCGAGCCGGCGACCTTCACGCCGCGCTTGGTATCGATCCCGCCGATGGCTTCGCCGACGTCGAGGTGGTCCTTCGGCGTGAAACCCTCGGCGGCGAAATCGCGCGGCGCCGGGCCTTCGGTGCGTAGGACGACGAAGTCCTCTTCGCCGCCGGCCGGGGCGCCGTCCTCGATGATGTTATCGATCTGGTAGACCAGGCGCGTCAGCTCGGCCTCGGCCGCTTCGGCCTCGGCGGCTAGGCGCTTGACCTCCTCAGCCATGGCGCGCGCGTTATCGAGCGCGGCCTGCCGGTCCTCGGGAGCCGCCTGCCCAATCGCCTTGGACAGCGCTTTTTGTTCGGCACGCTTGTCTTCGTGGGCCTGCAAGCTAGCGCGGCGCTTCTCGTCCGCGGCCAGGATCGCATCGACCAGAGACTCGTCGGCGCCACGCGCCCGCTGGGATGCGCGTGCGACCTCGGGATTATCACGCAAAGCTCGCAAATCGATCATGGCTCCAAGCCTATCGGATATCCGGCGGGTGCCCAGACCCCGGCCTACACTCGCACCATGGACACCTGGTCATTGATTGTCGCGCTCCTTGCCTGTCTCCTCGCGGCCGGTGCGCTCGTCGTCGCGGTCGTGGCCTACCGAGCGTCAGCCAGCATCTCCCGTTCCGGCACAGACGGTGCCGACGCGGCCGCCAAGGCGGATTCGGCGGCAGCCGCCGAACCGCCCCCGACCGGTCCCCCGACGATCATCGTCAATCCCGTGAAGCTCAATGACCTCGACGCTTTCAAGGAGCGCTGCACGCAGATCGCTCGCCAGTGCAACCTGCCCGAGCCGCTGTTTTTTGAAACCTCGAAGGAGAACCAGGGCCATTCCCAGGCGCGCGAGGCCGTCGCCAAGGGTGCCTCGGTCGTCGTCGCCGCCGGCGGCGACGGCACCGTGAGGCAAGTGGCACGCGGGCTCGCCGGAACCGGCGTCCCGCTCGGGCTCGTGCCCATGGGCACCGGCAACCTGCTGGCCCGCAACCTCGATATCCCCCTCGGCTCCGTCTCCGATCAAATCACCGCGGCGTTCACCGGCCCCACGCACGCCATGGACGTCGGCTGGCTCAAGGCCGAACCGCTGCGCGACGAGGAAGCCCTCGAGGCCGCCACCGCCAAGCGGTTCGCGAACCTCCTTACCGACGAAGGCGCGGTGCCCGCGCCCAAACCCGATCACGAATATCTCTTCCTCGTCATCGCGGGTCTGGGCTTTGACGCCGCGATGGTCGCGGGCGCCGACGATGACCTGAAGGCGCGCATCGGCTGGCTCGCCTACTCCGTCGCCGCCATCAAGCACATGACCGGACGGCGCATCGATGCGCGCATGTGGATCGGTGGCGCCGAAACCCCCGAACACCAGCGCGCGCGCACGATCATGTTCGCCAACTGTGGGCGCCTTCCCGGCGGTGTCGTCCTGCTGCCCGACGCCCAGCTGGATGACGGCTGGCTCGATATCGCCACCATCGATACGACGGTCGGTCTGCTCGGGTGGGCGGCCGTCGGCGGCAAGATCCTCCTGCAGGGCCTCGGCATTCGCCGCGATCAGCCCGGGCCGCTGCCCGGGTCCATGACCTTCCGGCGCGGCAAATCGGTGCGCGTGAGCACCGCCGAACCCGAGGCAGTCCAGGTCGACGGTGACCTCGTCGGCATCTCACGCCACATCGAAACCCGCGTCGAACGCGGCGCCCTGCTCGTGCGCAGCTAACAACATTCCGCGCGAGCAGCCAACGCTATTTTTTCCTAAATTCACAGTGAGACTCGCCATACACATAGCTCAACGGAGACGACAACCATGACTCGCGTTCACCTCACGCCCTGGCCCCTCGCCGCCCGCGACCTGCCAGAACGCGGCCCGCGCCCCGGATTTGCGTTGCCTGCAGCGATGCTGATGACCACGCTCGACGATAGCCACACCATAGTCCCCACGTTCTGGCACGGCGGACTTGCCTGCACCCAGGGCTGGCTGCGCTACGACGGGATTCGTCCGCCCGCCGCGGGATGGCGCGTCCCTGGCTCTTATACACAACTGACGCTGCCGACGATATGCAGGGGGGAGAGGGCGGGGGGGGCCGGGCCGAGGAAAAAAAAAGGAGGAGAGAGGAGGCAGGAGGGGGGCGACAGGAGGGAGGAGAAGGGAGAGCAGGCAGGCGACGACACGAGGG